>CALAZQ010000036.1 GCA_937926325.1 uncultured Planctomycetaceae bacterium
CTCGTCAACCGCGACACCCGCGTCATCTGTCAGGGCATCACCGGCAAGGTCGGTGAGTTTCACACCCGGGGCTGCTTGGAATACGGCACCCGCATGGTTGGCGGTGTGACGCCGGGTAAGGGGGGCGAGACGGTGGCCGATCTGCCCGTCTTCAACACCGTGGCCGAAGCCCGGGACGCCACTGGGGCCAACGCCACGATGATCTTCGTGCCACCTCCGTTCGCGGCCGATGCGATCCTCGAGGCGGTCGCCGCCGGCATCGAACTGGTCATCGCCATCACCGAGGGCATTCCGGTGCTCGACATGGCCCGGGTGATGCCGGTCGTCGAGCAGTCGCAGAGCCGGTTGATCGGCCCCAACTGCCCCGGCGTGATCACGCCGGGTGAGTGCAAGATCGGCATCATGCCCGGCTACATCCACACCCCCGGCCATGTCGGCGTGATGAGCCGCTCCGGCACGCTGACCTACGAGGCGGTCTGGCAGCTGACCCAACTCGGCCACGGCCAGAGCACCTGCGTCGGCCTTGGGGGCGACCCGCTGGTCGGTTCGAGCTTCATCGACATCCTGAAACTCTTCGAGGCCGACCCCGACACCCATGCGATTCTGATGATGGGGGAAATCGGTGGCTCGGCCGAGGAAGAGGCGGCAGCCTACGTGAAGGAGCATGTCACCAAACCGGTGGCGGCCTTCATTGCCGGTCGGACAGCGCCCCCCGGCAAGCGGATGGGCCATGCCGGGGCGATCATCTCCGGCGGCAAGGGCACAGCCGAGGCCAAGCTGGAGGCCCTCCGCGATGCTGGCATTGAGATCGCCGAAAGCCCCGCCGACATGGGGGCGGCCATGGCCCGGGCGATCGACCGCCGCGGCTGAGCGATTCCGGTCAGCCGGCTGACGCGTGATCTCGTCTTGGTATTGCCGGTTGGTACGCCAGCCGTTCGGGGCTGCCACTGCCCACTCGCTGGACGTTCACTCCGGCCATCCTTGGCCTTCGTTCACTGCCCGTCCGCGGCGCTTCGCCCTCCGGGCTACGCTTGCTTCCGGAGCTCGCTCGTGGGCATGGGCAGCCCCGAACTCGTTTCAATCGGAGAAACCCACCTGGAAGCCGCCGGCGGGAGCCGGCGGACAGGCTATACGAGTGGCGTGGGGTGGCGCAATCCTCCAACGACCTTCCCGGCGGCTACACTTGGTCACATGAACGTCGATCTTTTCATTCCCTGCTTTGTCGATCAGATGTCACCGCAGGTCGGCCTGGCGGTGGCGACCGTGCTGGAGCGGCTGGGGCATACCTGCAGCTTTCGCGAGGCCCAGACCTGCTGCGGGCAGCCGAGTTTCAACGCCGGCTATTGGGATGAGGCCCGCGAGGTGGCGGCCCGGGCGGTTGGCATCTTCGCCGACGCCGAGGCGGTGGTCGGTCCAAGCGGCTCGTGTGTGGCGATGATGCGGGTCTTCTATCCGCAGTTGCTGGAAGGCACGCCGCACGAGACCGCTGCACTCGACCTGGCGGCGAAGACCTTTGAGTTTGGTGAGTTCCTGGTCAAAAAGCTGGGTGTCACCGACGTCGGAGCCCGGTTTCCCCACCGGGTGACCTATCACGATGGCTGCCATGGCCTGCGGGAACTGCGGGTGCGGGATGAGCCGCGGCAGCTGCTGGCAGCGGTGAAAGGTCTTGAGCTGGTTGAGTGTGACGAGCCCGAGAGCTGCTGTGGGTTCGGCGGCCTGTTCAGCGTCAAGTTCCCGATGATCTCAACGGCGATGGCCGAGGTGAAGGGTGGGTCGCTCGCCCGCACCGACTGCGACTACATCGTGTCGAGCGATCCCAGCTGCCAGCTGCAGCTTGACGGCTGGCTGTCGCGGCAGACGACCACCGCCGGTGGCCGAAAGGTTCGCACCGTCCACTTGGCTGAAGTTTTGGCCGGCACGGTTGAGAGCCAGTCGGCCTGAGACCAGCCGGGCAAAGCTCACATTCACTCTGAGCCAGGTTTGCCTTCACCAGCCGCTTCTGCTGCATCACCGGTCGCCGCTGCGTCAGTGACGCTTTCAATATCGTCCCAGGTGGCTTCCACCAGCTTCCAGCGTTCCCACTGGTTGCGACGATACCGTTGCTGCAGGCCGACGAAGAAGCTCTCCTTTTGCCCGACGTAGCGGTGGTCAGGAAAGGTCTTGGGCCGCCAGAGGGCGGCCTTGGTGAACTGCCCATCAGCCAAGAGGTCAAGATAAGGCTCACCCTTGTCCCAGTCACCATTGCCGTTGAGGTCGGCAAAGGGCTCGCTGAGGATGTTCGGTGGCGGCGGTTTGAATTCGGGTGGCGGTGAGCCGTCAGCAGGTGGTTCCGGCGGCTGCTGCTTTTCCGGATAGTTCCGTTTCCCCGTCTCCTCGTCGGTGGTCACCACCTTCCAGCCGTCTCCAGCGGTGGCGACCGCGTCGCCCTCCAGCAGAATGTTCCGCTGGGCCGTGTCAGGGACCGCCACGCGGGCGAAGGTCCGCAGCACTCCGCCGCCAAGGTCGAACCGCAGTGCTGTCGGGTCGAGCCGCAGGCTCTCTGGCAGGGGCATGATCGACAGGGCCACCAGCACCGTCCCCGCCACGATGATGCCGGCAATGCCACCGAGCAGTCCGCCCCCCACTTTTTCAATGATCGGCTCGAACTCCACGGCATCGGCCCGCACATAGTGCCCGATCAGCAGCCGCAGTGCCACGGCGATGCCGACGGCAAGCATGCCGAAGGCGGCGGGGAAGGCGAAGATCGGCGGCATGTCGAGTGAGACCAGCAGCCCGGCGAACGGCTGGGCAAAGCCAAGTGCCACCACAACGGTGACCAGCGCGTGCATGGCTATCAGGGTGGCCGCGAACAGCCCACTGCTCGCCCCGAAAACAGCCAGCCCCAGCACGATCCCGATCACGATCAGATCGCCGAGAGTCTGCATCAATCCTGCCACGGGCATGGTCATTGCTTGGTTTCCTGAATCAGCCGAATCATTTGGCGACCCGCATTACCTCATTGAGGCTGGTGATGCCGGCGAGCACCTTCTGCACCCCCGACTGCTTGAGCGTCTTCATGCCGGCCTTGCGGGCCGCATTGCGAATATCCTGGATCGACGGCCGGCCGACGAGCAGGTCGCGAATCTCATTGTTGACCACCAGCAATTCATGAATGCCGGTGCGGCCGCGATAGCCCGATTCGTTACAGGACTGGCAGCCGACTTCCTTGTAGAGCGTGACCTCCTTGCCAGCCGGCACACCCAGCTTGGACAGAAAATCGGGCGCCGGCGTATAGGCCTCTTTGCACCGCTTGCAGAGCACCCGCACCAGTCGCTGGGCCAGCACGGCGGTCACGGCCGACTGGATCAGCGTGGTGTCGATGCCGATGTCGAGCAGCCGGGTGACGGTGGTCGCCGAGTCGTTCGCGTGCAGCGTGGTGAAGACAAAGTGACCGGTCAGAGCCGCCTGCATCGCGATTTCGGCGGTCTCCTTGTCGCGGACTTCGCCCACCAGGATCACGTCGGGGTCCTGCCGCAGCGTTGAGCGGAGAATCTTGGCAAAGGTCAGGTCGGCCGCCACATTGACCGCCGTCTGTGAGATGTTGTCGAGCCGGTACTCGATCGGATCTTCAATCGTGACGATGTTGCGAGAGAAAACGTCGATCTCGCCTAGGGCCGAATAGAGCGTGGTCGTCTTTCCTGACCCGGTCGGCCCACAGACGATCAGCATGCCGTGCGGCTGGTGGATGATCTGTCGCATCTGCTTGACGACCGACTGGCTCATGCCGATCCCTTCAAGCCCCTGCTTGACGATCGCCCCGTCCGAGTCGAGCATCCGCAGGGCCATCTTCTCACCGAAGTTGGTCGGTCCCGAGGCAGCCCGGACATCGAACTTACGGCCCTTGTAGAGCACGGCAAAGGTGCCGTCCTGGGGCCGGCGGCGTTCGGCGATGTCCATGTCGGCCAGCACCTTCAGGGCCGAAACAGTCGAACGGCCGTCAGCCGCAAAGAAGGTGGTGACGTTCTGCATCACCCCGTCGATCCGGCAACGAACATTCAGTTCTTCGGCACTCTTGGGGTCAAAGTGGACGTCCGTGGCTCCCATTTTGATGATCTTGCCGAACAGGTCGCGGACCCGTTTGATCGCCTTCGAGGCCTCGCGGTCAAGGAAGCCGTCTTGGCCATCGATGGGGCTGCCATCCTTTTTCAGCAGAATGACCTCACTTTTTTTCCCCCCACTCACCAGTGGTGCGGTGGTCTTGTTCAGCAGCTTCTTGACGCTGTCGCCGATACCCAGCTTGTTGGCAATGACCAGTAGCGCCTGGCGGGCGAAGTAGACGCTGAAAATCCGTTCCTGCGACGGGGCCTTTTTGTCACGGATGACGATGTAGCCGACCAGCCCGGCAGGAAACGCCAGCCAGAACAGCGGCAACATTCCCAGCCCCCACTGAAAGCTTGCCAGCAGGAGGACCGCCCCGGCTGCCACAAAGCCGATCGACCAGGGCATCGATTTGCCGAGGATGCTCTCGGCGTCAGTTTCCACCCACATGCAGACGGCTCCCCAGGCCAGGCAGAGCAGCAGCCACGAGCCACCGACCCAGAGCAGTCGATCGACAGCGGCGGGGGAGAGTAGTTCTTCCATTGGTGTTCCGTCTGCATCGCGTCGGCCCGATCGAGCCGCGCAGGAGGCTGGCGAAGGAGATACCCCTCGTTTTACCGAGAAGAATTGGGCAACGCCAAGCGTTGCCCGAAATCGCCCGGCGACATGGTGGTTTTTCTCCTGCCGTATCGTTCAACCTAAGACTGCGATCCTAGCTGACCGTGGCTATGATGAAGTAATGGCAACTGTCTCACCACCACCGGTTTCCGCGCGGCCACCCTCCGGTGATGGGGCTGGCGAACCACCGGCAAGTACCGCCAAAAGACGGTTCCTGAGCGATGCCGCCGCCCATGTCCGCGACCTGGGCCACCGGCTCTTTGTCCGCAAGGCGCTCGGGGGTTATTACGTCAATCGCGACGCCCACAAAGCCCGCTATCGCGACTGGGAGCATGCCCGTGACGCGGCCAGCCTGGCAAAGTGGTCGGCGGTCAATCGGCTGCATGAACTGCTGCCGCAGTTCGTGGCCAACTTCGAGGCGGGGGGCGGTCAGGTCCACTGGGCCCGCGACGCTGCCGAGGCCCGGGAGATCATCCTGCAGCTGGTCCGTGAGGCCGGTGCCAAGGCAATTGTCAAAAGCAAGTGCATGACCAGCGAAGAGATCCACCTCAACGCCGCCCTCGAGGCCGAAGGCTTCGGCGTAGTGGAGAGCGATCTGGGCGAGTTCATTCAGCAGCTGCGGGGTGAGCCCCCCTATCACTTTGTCTTCCCCTGCATGCACGTCCGGCGGGAGGAGATCAGCGAACTGTTCAAGGCACACCTTGGCAGTGAGCCGACCGACAGCCCGGAAGAGCTGACGATGATCGCCCGCCGTTACATGCGGCAGCTTTATGTCGATGCCGACGTCGGCATCACCGGGGCCAACTTCCTGGTGGCCGAAACCGGCCAGGTCTCGATTACTGAAAACGAGGGCAACGCCCGGCTGACCGCCGCCCTGCCGCGGGTGCACATCGCCATCTCGGGCATTGAAAAGGTCGTGGCCAACCTCGACGACCTGGCGGTGCTGCTGCCGATGTTGGCGACGGCCGGGGCCGGCCAGCCGATGACCTGCTACAACACGCTCTACGCGGGCCCCCGCCGTACCGGCGAAGCCGACGGGCCTGAGGCGATGCATCTGGTGCTGCTCGATAACTCACGGACGGCGCTGCTGGCCGATCCAGAGCAGCGGGATGCCCTCCACTGCATCCGCTGCGGAGCCTGCCTGAACGTCTGCCCGATCTTCAAGAACGTCGGTGGCTTCACCTACGGGACGACGTATCAGGGGCCGATCGGCAGTGTGATCACACCGCACCTGCGGGGCCTGGCCGACTGGAATCATCTGTCGGGGGCCAGTTCCCTCTGCGGGGCCTGCACCGATGCCTGCCCCGTGCGGATCGACATCCACCACCATCTGCTGCACAACCGCCGCAACGCCGCCCGCACCTCCCCCAGCCGGCTGGAGCGGCTCGGCCACAAACTGTTTGTGCAGGTGGCCCGCCGGCCGGGGCTGTTCGCCACCGGCGGCTGGCTATTCCGCCACACGCTGAGTCTGGTCAAACGCCTGAAGCCGCCGCTGCTCAAGCAGTGGCTCGACACCCGCGACCTTCCGCCCGCCCCGCCCCAGAGCTTCCGGGCCGCCTGGAAAAGCCGCAGACGCTGAGTCACCATCCCCCACCCATCCCTCATGCCTGCACCTGCCACCGAAGCTGACCGCAACGCCGCTGCCCGCGAGACGATTCTCGCCCGGGTTCGCGAGGCCCTGCGGACCCCTGCGCCCCTGCCTCATCTGCAGACCGACTTGGCGGCCGAGATGCTGGGTGAGCCGGCGGCTGCCGCCAGCCATGCGGCCGGCAACGGCCTGCCGACCCTGACGGTGCTGCCCGAGACGGCGGCCCGGCCCTGGCTGCCCGATGGGGGCGAGACCCTCGCTGAGCGGCTGGCGATTCTGACTGAGAATCTGGAAAAGCTGCGGGCCGAGGTTCACCGGGTGGTCGACCTTGAGGCGGCTGCAGCCGTGGTGGCCGACCTCGTCCGCGATCGGGGCTGGCAGCGGGTGGCCTGGCATCGGCATCCGCAGGTTGATCCAGTGGTTGCTGCTGGCGTGACGGCTGCCGGCTGCGAAGGCTATGCAGTGGACGAGCCCGGCTTTGACAAGCGGCAACTCGAGGCCTGCGACGCCGGCCTCACCGCCTGCGAGGCGGTCGTCTCCCAGACCGGCTCAATTCTGGTTTCGAGCGTGACTGGCGGTGGCCGGGGACTGTCGATTCTGCCTCCAGTCCACATCGTGGTCGCCCCGGTCGATGCGGTGGTGGCGACGGTAGGTGACGCCTTGCATCTGGTCGCCGGGCGGTATGCCGGCCGCCTGCCGAGCCTGCTGTCATTCATTACCGGCCCCAGCCGCACCGGAGACATCGAGCGAATCCTCGTCCTCGGCGCGCACGGCCCGAAAGAGCTGATCGTCCTGCTGGTGGGCTGACGGAACGGTATCGCTCGAAAGGCCACGCGGTGTGATTTTTTTCATCACACAGAGGCACGGAGGCACAGAGGACGT
>CALAZQ010000037.1 GCA_937926325.1 uncultured Planctomycetaceae bacterium
CGCTCCTCGAGCATTCACCACCCTCTCGCCTCGTCCAGCGTGAGTGCGTTCCCGAATCATCGGAAGCCAGGAGCGGAAGCGACTGGACAGGCAGCACGGTTGACCAGGCATCAGCTGGCAGCCGCCGGTTCCTGGTTTGGCTGATCATCGCTGCAACTCACCCGTGTCCGCCCTATACTTCGGCATCATGCGGAAGCAACCGACCAACCCGTTCTATCTCGTTCTCGGCATCGTCGGTTTTCTCTTTACGATCACCGCGGCAAGTTATTGCATGTCGGTGCTGCGAGGGATCCGGCCCGAGCCGACCGCCGCTCAGCGGAACCATCCGCTCGAGCAGCTGATGGACCGGCACGGCACCAGCCTGCTGGCGGGGCAGCTGATCGTGTTGGCAATTGCCACGGTGGGCGCAGTCGCGGTCGACCACTTTGCCGGCGAGCGGCAGCGGCGGGAACGCGAGGCTGAGCAGGCGGCCCGCCGAGCGGCCGATGCCGAGGCCCCGGCCGGTGAAGCCCCGCGGCCTCCCGCTGGGGCATCCTTGCCGTGAGCCGCGTTGCCCGGCAGCTTGCCGATCTGCGGGACCAGATCCGGCACCACGACCGGCTCTACTACGTCGAGGCTGCGCCGGAGATCTCGGACCTCGCCTACGACCGGCTGCTGGAACAGCTCCGGCAGCTCGAGCAGGCCCATCCCGAGCTGGTCACCTCTGACAGCCCGACGCAGCGGGTCGGGGGTGAGCCGGTCGCTGATCTAAAGTCGGTGCGGCATCGGCTGCCGATGCTGTCGATCGACAACACCTACAGCACCGCCGACCTGCAGGCTTGGGGCAAACGAACCGAGAAGCTGCTCCGCGACGCCGGCGACACCCGGCCGATCGACTGGGTGCTCGAGCTGAAAATTGATGGCGTCGCCATCGCCCTCACCTACGAGGCCGGCCAGCTGCGGCTGGCTGCCACCCGGGGCAACGGCACGGTCGGGGACGACATCACCCACAACGCCCGCACGATCCCGGCGATTCCGCTCGCCCTCGACCTGGCCGATCCGCCGCCGCTGATCGAGGTCCGGGGCGAGATCTTCATGACCAATTCGGCCCTCGTCACCCTCAACGAAGCCCAGGCGGCCCGGGGCCTGCCGCCGTTCGCCAACACCCGCAACGTCACCGCCGGCAGCATCCGCCTGCTCGATCCCCGCGAATGCGGCAGCCGGCCGCTGCGGTTCTTCTGCCACGGGGTTGGTGACACGGGCGACCTGCCGGTCTCAACGCAGAGCGAACTCTACGCCTGGGCGACCGCCGCCGGTCTGCCGGTCGCGCCCCGCACCCGGCGGTTTGAGTCGCTCGACGGGCTGATCGATGCCGGCACCGAGCTGATCGAACAGCTGCACGAACTCGATTTTGAAGTCGATGGGTTCGTGGTGAAGGTTGACCGCTTCGATCAGCAGCGGCAGCTGGGCACCACCGCCAAGAGCCCGCGGTGGGCGATCGCCTGGAAATTCGAAAAGTTCGAGGCGACGACGCAGCTGGCCGGCATTCGCGTCCAGGTGGGCCGGGGCGGCACCGTCACGCCGGTGGCCGACCTCGAGCCGGTTGAGCTGGCCGGCACCATCGTCCGGCGGGCCAGCCTGCACAATGCCGACGAGGTGGCCCGCAAGGACATCCGCGTCGGCGACGTGCTGGTCGTGGAGAAGGCAGGCAAGGTGATCCCCCACGTGGTCCGGGTCGAAAAGCATCTGCGGACCAAGCGGCTGAAGGCCTGGCAGCCGCCCACGGACTGCCCGGAGTGTGGCACACCGCTGGTGCGGGACGAGGACGGCGTCTACATCCGGTGCCCGAACGTCCACTGCCCGGCCCGGCAGCGGGAGCGGCTGAAGTTTTTTGCCTCCCGCAATGCGATGGACATCGAGGGGCTGGGCGACAAGCTCGTCGAGCAGCTGGTGGCGACCGGCCTGGTGCGGGACTATGCCGATCTCTACCGGCTGTCGGCTGAGCAGCTGACATCCCTGGAGCGGATGGGAAAGAAGTCGGCGGAAAATCTGGTGACGCAGATCGCCGCCAGCCGCGATCGTGGCCTGGTGCGGCTGCTCAATGCCCTCGGCATCCGGCACGTCGGCCCGCGGGTGGCGATGCTGCTGGCCCGGCGGTTTCCCTCCATCGATGCCCTGCGGCAGGCACCGGTTGCGGAGCTCGCGGCGGTCCATGAAATCGGTGAGGTGATTGCGGCAAGCGTGCATGAATGGCTGGCCAGCGACTATGGCCGGGGAGTGATCGACCGCCTCGCCGCCGTGGGCGTGAAGCTGGACGTGCCGGAAGCTGAGCGGGCCAGTGACGGCCCCCTGACCGGCAAGACGCTGGTGGTGACAGGGACGCTCACCGGCTACACCCGGCAGGAGGCCGAGGCGGCGATCCAGCAGGCGGGTGGCCGGGCCGCGTCGAGTGTCTCAAAGAAGACCGACTATGTCGTCGCCGGCGCAGAGGCCGGCAGCAAGCTGGCGAAGGCCGAGAAGCTCGGTGTGCCGGTTCTCGATGAGGCGGGCTTCCGGCAGCTACTCAGCGGCTGAGAACCAGCCGGTGAGCGGCAGGGTGAACGCCGCCATCGCCACGCCCCAAATCGGTTCGGCAATCAACAGGCCGACGAGCGGCCAGGCCACCACCGCGGTCTGGGCGACCAGCCGCTGTGTCGGGGTAAACCAGATCGCCACGGCGAAGCAGAGCTCCCAGGCAACGATGCCCTGACTGAGCAGATTGCAGAGGTACTCCGAGGCGAGCAGCGGACCGGTGAGGTCGATCAGCCGGCCCGCCTCGCGGGTTGTGACCCACCAGAGCCCGGTGCCGTTCCACCAGACATCACCCTTGAGCTGGGCAAAGACCGCGGCAGCGGCAATCACCGCAGCATGCACCTGCAGCAGCCCGATCGTCAGCCGGGTCCGCACCCGGGGTCGGGCCACATCCCAGCCGAGCCGGTCGTGCAGCCAGGCATCGAGTGACCAATGCTCACCCGCGGTCCCCGGCACGAGGCACCAGAGCAGCACCGCCAGGCAGTCGTCAGCCGGCCCGGCCAGCATCGGCCCGCGGTGCAGCAGGGCCGACCAGCCGATGGCCGCCAGCAGGGTGACGATCGGCGTCAGCAGGCCGATTGCCGACAGGCCGAAGAGAATCGCCAGCAGCACAAAGGCTGCCCAGAGTGCGGCCGGGCTGCCGCAGGCGTCAAACAGCGAGAAAGCCAGCGGGCTTCGCCAGGCCGCCACTGTCTCGACCGGTAGGAGACCCTCGGGCCCGAACCAGCCGGTCAGGTCGGCGGCGTAACTGCCGCAGGCGAGCAGCCCGATCGTGCCAGCAGCCACCCGCACCGCAGCGAGCGGCCGGCTGTCAGCCGGAGTGAACCAGAAGGCCTCCCAGGTTTGGCCGATCGAACACCCCGCGACCTCGGTGGCCGGTGGCTCAGCGGTCTGACTCATGGCGTCCCTCCCGGGGCCACCACCGGGGCCACCTCGCGGCGGGCTTCGGTTTTGATCAGCTGCAGTTCACCCCCGGAGAGCTGTCGCAGGCGAGCCTGATAGATGGCGACAGGTTCAGGAAATGCCAGCGGCAGCTGCCGCTCGGGCCGGGGCCGAATCATGATCCGCAGATCGACATCGTCACTGCCGCAGGCGGCGAAAAGAGCCGTTCCGAACCCAGCCGGCAGCAGCCCCTCGCGGCCCGGCTCCTGTTCGCTCGAGACAACTGCCCGCAGCAGCCGCTGCCAGCGAGCCGCCCGGGGGCCACTGGTGCTCACGCCGGGGCCTGCCTGCCAGGTCGTGTCGCCATGGGGTCGGACCTCGAGCCAGTGGTCAGCGTCAGCCTGTTGCCCGTAGGTGATCGGGTGGTCAAAGCCGAGGTCGAGCCAGGCCGGCACCAACCAAGGCGAAAACAGCCGCCCTTTGATCACCCCGACAAGCAACGAGGCCCCGCTGCCAGAGTTCCCTACCACCGTCAGTCCGAGCCCCACCAGGTAGACCGCCAGGAGCACGGTTGCCACCGCCCGGGGCACTTCTCCCCAGCCGGTCTGCTCAGTGCGGGTCGCTGTTGTTGGTTCTGAGGACATCGTCAAATCGGCTACGGGGAGGGTCTACCGAAGCGGCAGCGCGTCACCACCCGAGTGTGCTTCGCGAGCCGGGCCTGCACCAGACCTGCCCGGGATTTCCGTCCTGGTTTTCGGTGACAGGTTCGTCGTGGAAATTGACTTGATGGAATTCAGTGGGTGAGGGCAGCTGAGTTCACGACGGACAATCGTTTTGGTTTTGAGGCTGCCGAAGGCCCGGGGAAGCCCTCAGTGCGGGCGATGGGATGGTGTCGACTTCGTGGGGCTATGCCTACGGGTGAAGGCCGCGACGGAAGGCGTCTGCCTCGATGGCCTGTACGGCGAACTCCCGCACTTCGTCGATGACGCCCGCCAGATTTCTGTAGGCCGGGTCGAGTGATCGCCAGGACCCGAGATCGACATCATCCTTGTCCACTGGCTCATCGTGAGCGGCCTCGGCAAACGCAGTCAGTGCGCTGGCGTTGGAAAGGCCGCGATACAAGCGGTCGAATGATTCCATCGCCTCCAGCGATTCTTTGACGCCTGCCGTCCTCACCAGGGCGCACACATCGATGAAGTCTCTCACAGCTCTCCGGTCGGAAAGCAGATATGCTTTCACCCTGAGCAGCTCAGCCAAGGCAGGAACCCACAATCCGTCAATCTCGACCGCATCGAGCGGCTCAGATCGGCGCAGCTGACGAATGCCAAACTCATCACCGTCGAGTGAGCCTAGGATCAGCACCGGCCGTCGCACTTTGGCGATCGAGAAATCGTCCATGGCCATCAGCGCATCTTCAACCTCATCAAAGCGGGGCGAAAGGAGTGGTGATACGAAGTCCACGTCGAGTGACACGCGGTGGTTTGCATAGAGCGCGACCGCCGTGCCACCAACTGCCACCGTGGGAAGAAACACAAGCCTTGCCTGTAGCGTCTTCGCCTTCTCGACCAGACGTTCAAAGCGGGGATGACGGGCTCGGGTCATGGCTGGTCAGCGGTAGCGGAGCCGGCATCGAAGCGATCGAGCAGGGCGGTCCACAGCCGCGCGGCTCCGCAGAGGTCGGGGTCAGATCGCTCGAGGAGCCGTCGTAGATCCTGACGAAACCCCAAGTCTTCGCGGGCGATTTCATAGATCTCCCACCACTGGTCCTGAGTTCCGCGGAGGGCCATATCGAGCACACCTTCAGGCGAGACGGAGTCTCCCCAACGATCAGAAGCTTTGGTTCGAAAGTTGCGTGTGATCATCAGTCAACCTCCGGAACGAAGTATACGTGAAGAGTCGGCCCGGGGCCGGCCGCGAAGGGAGGCGTGCCGACAAACAGACAGGAGAGCGTGCAGGCCGAGGGGCACCTGTCGCAGGCAGTCGACGGCCATCGCCACATCGAGCGGGCCCTCCTGCTTCACCTCGGTATGAAAATCGATGCCTTTCATGTATTCCGTGACCATGAACTGGATCTTTCCGTCGGCCGACGAATCGAGGTCGACCGCCTGGGCAATAAGTCGTCCCTGGGGTTTAGCCGGCACCGCTTCAAGCGGTTCGCGGCAGTGGAGGTGTGGGCGTCCGTGGCGATCACCACGTTCCTCTACCTTGGCTGGTATCGAGCCAAGCAGCTCCGCGGCTCCAGACTGGCTGCCGAGGGAAAAAGATGGTGGATTCTGCAGCGGACGCACGGCCTCTGCCAGGTCATCCGATTGGCAACCGAAGAGGCCGAAACGCATTCCCTCGGCTTGCGGCTCGGGCTTCCCTGAGCTCAACGCCACCCAGCCAACAGCATTGGTGAGGGTGGCTGGAAACCAGCCACAAAAACCTCAGGGAACCGCCGCTGCGGGGTTGGCTGCGTTGACACCCGTTAAGGGGCGGTTTAGGTTCACAGGTTCCGGAAACCGAACGGTGAGTCCCCGATGCACGACTGCGGGGGATTAGCTCAGTTGGGAGAGCGTCTGGCTGGCAGCCAGAAGGTCAGGGGTTCGAGTCCCCTATCCTCCACTCAGACTCATCGGCAGGCATATCCGGGCCTTCACACGCTCGTTTGGTTCTTTTCTGACGGCGACGCTCCGCCGGATGCCGATGCCACTGCCGCCGGGCACTGCTGACGTTGCCTGGCAGGACGGGCAGTTCCTGCTCCGCGACCGGCTGGCGGTCTCGCCTGGTGATGCAGGGTTTGTCCTCGGGGCAACGGTTACCGAACAGCTGCGGACCTTCCGCGGTGAACTCTTCCTGCCTGCGGCCCATGCCGAGCGGCTCGCGCGGTCACTCGACGCGATCGGGCTGGCTGCCAGCCGGCCGCTGCCTGAGGTCTTTGCTGCTGCCGCCGAGGTGGCCCGCCACAACCATGCCCTGCTGATAGAGGGCCGCGATGCCGCCGCGGCCGACCTCGGCCTGGTGATCTTCGTCACCCCGGGCGATCTGGCGGCGCAGCATGCCGGCCGGGCCGGCCCGCCGACCACGGTCATACACAGCTTTCCCCTGGCCTGTTCCCTCTGGGCGCGGGCGTACGAAACCGGCGTCGGGCTGCGAAGCGTGTCGGTTCAGCAGGTTCCGGCAGCCTGCTGGCCGCTCGGGGCGAAGATTCGCAGCCGCATGCACTACTTTCTGGCCGACCGCGAGGCGGCCGCCGCCGAGCCGGGGGCCCGGCCGCTGCTGGCTCATGCCGACGGCCGCATCAGTGAGACGTCGACGGCGAATATTGCCGTGGTCCGCGGCACGACGATTACGACGCCACCGCTGGCCGATGCCTTACCCGGCGTCAGCCTCGGCTATCTGCGGCAGCTCGCGACCGCCGCTGGCTTCAGCTGTGAGAGTCGGTCGCTGTACGCCGACGACCTCACCAGCGCCGACGAAATCCTGCTGACGAGCACGCCGTGGTGCCTGCAGCCGGCGGTCCGCTGGGACGGCCACAGCGTCGGCGACGGGCAGCCGGGGCCGATCTATCGGCAGCTGCTCAAGGCTTGGAGCGACGGTGTCAGCCTCGACATCGTCGCCCAGGCAGCGCAACAGGCAGCATGACCGCGGGGACGGTCGGCCGTGGTATGCGCTTCGCCGAACGAGAGCTACCTATCTTGCCTCTCCCTCTGGGAGAGGCCGGCCGCAGGCCGGGTGAGGGTGCCTT
>CALAZQ010000038.1 GCA_937926325.1 uncultured Planctomycetaceae bacterium
TTCTAGCGGCATTGCCGCGAAAGGAGGCCTGTTATGGCGAATGTACTGAAGATGACCAGCCAATGCGCCGATTTTCCCGGCCGGGACTGAACCGGCGCTGGCTGGTTTTGAACCGCCGACCGGTCTGAGGGGGCCGTCCGGGGCCGGTGCTGGGCCACCGTCTCGGTCATCTTCACCTACGACTGACCCGCTCCTCCCGCCTAACACTATTCTGAATCGCCCAATCCATCCCAAGGGTCACCGGGCAGCCGACTCACCAAGACGCTGTGCACCCGAGTCCATGCCTTCGTCGGTTCGTACACGATACCGGTTCGGAGCAGTGGCGGGACGTCGTTCAAGAAACGCGACTCGGCGATCTTTGCGGTCATATTTTCCTCGAACTGCGCTCGGGTGACCGGCGTGTCGCCGAACGTCATATATGCAGCAAACGCCTCGAGAAGGCGCTCACTGTCAAACTCCGGATGTCCAATCGCCATGTCGAGGTCGAAAAGGTCGCGGCCCTTCTTTCGCTGGTAGAGCGCTCTCAGCTTGGTTCCCATCAGCTCAGGAAGCGTGTATGTGGCAATCTCGGCAGAACCCGAAAACCAGTTGTTGGCGACCTTGAAGGAACGGTGCGCGAAGCCGTGAACGGTAAAGTGTTCCCGGGTGTTGATTTCCAGCTTCACGCGCGACCGAACCACCGGCGCCATCGTTGTTTCGAAACGATACAAGAGGGTGAACCGCCCCTTGCCAACCTTCCAGTTCGGCTGGCCCAGCCAGGGATCGAGGACGTCACGGATCTCGTCGATAAGCGGCCCGATCGGTGCCGCGCTCCGCTGCACGAGATCGATATCCTCGGAGTAGCGTCCGGGCGTCACGAAGAAGAGTTTGTGCAACGCGGTGCCGCCTCGAAACGCTGTTTGTTCAGCAATGCTTGGGCGGCTGAACAACTCCACCAACATCCGCGAGAGGATGAGGTCTTGCTCGACCTGCCAGTCCTCGCCCCAGGGCGCGGTTTTCCGAAATGCCGTGATATTTGCCTTGGGAATCACAAGTCGGACTCCACTTCGTCGTTCACGATAACTCGCCAGCGTCGGTCAAGCGGCGCATTGGCAGTCTCGAACGCGTGCGTGAGAGGTGTGGGGAGGAGCCGCTTCCCCTGAAGCGTCTTCTTCAGAGCATCCGCGAGAGGTGCCTCTTCCATCAGATCGAAGAGCCAGCCGAGTCGCTGGACATCGCTCCGTGCCACGCGTTCGGCGCCTCTCGCGAGATCATCAGGGTTGATCTTTTCGGCGAGTTCGGCGAGTACGGTCGCAATGTTGCTCCAGGAGCCGCACGCTGCCGAAAAGTGAACCAGATCGAAAGCCGTCGTCGCCGGCGTCGAGACCACCATGCTTCCCGTCTCAGTTTTCATCAACTCGGTTGCTGCGGTATCGATGAGATTACTGAAATGGAACTCGACCCGAATCCGACCAACCTGAACGTCGCGTTCGACGGCATCGGTGACGACTTGAAACGCGATCGGCTGCTGATGACCTGCACCATGCAGTGCGGCGGCAGTAAGGAGCCCGACGTAGTACTGTCGCCCGCGATGTTGCATCAGTTCGTCGATGAACCAGCTCGCCGGCGGGCTCCCCGCCGCCCGATACTCTCGAGGCACCACGACGAAGAATTCACGGCGCGGGCTGACGATCGAGCCAGCTTTTTTAAGGCGGTAGAGAGTCATTTTGACCGCCGAGGCAGAGGCGCCGGCCACAGCTTCTGCGTCCGCCCGCGTGAACACATACCGACCCTGTTCCGGCAGCGACTCTACCCACTTGTGCAAAATTCCCGGACTCGCCATTGCTAACTCTTTTTAACAGGGTAACGCTATGCGTAACTTTCCGCAAACGGCTCATCCATCAAGAATAGCCCGTTCAATGGCTCTTCCTCAATCGTTTTCCGGCCGGTGAGTCGCGAGCGGGCCCGGACTGGTCGCTGGCGGGTGGGTGCCGGGCCGGTCGTCGTGGTGATTCCCAAGCCTTGCACGCCTCAGAAGCGTCGGTTTTTCACGCTCTGCGCAGACCTTCTCGGCATCCGGGCATCAGCCGGCTTGTCGCGTCGGCCTCATAGCGAGTGGATGTCGATCACGGGCAGCTCGTCAGGCGACGCATGAAAGACGTCTCGGTCGTCAGGGATCTGCACGAGCTCGCCCCAGTCGGTGGGTGGCCCGCGAGTGGGAGAGATCGGCGGCGGTTCGAGCGGGTCGCCGAGGTGCGATAAAATCTTTTTCCCATTGCAGTCCTCCTCGG
>CALAZQ010000039.1 GCA_937926325.1 uncultured Planctomycetaceae bacterium
ACCGAGACGGGCCCCGGCTGGAGCTTCTTCGCCGAGATCCTGCCCTTTATGGAGGAGGCGACGCTGGCCGAGCAGATCGACTTTGAAAAGCTCATCACCCATGCCGACAATCAAGCCGCCCGCGAGACGATTGTTCCAGCCTTCGTCGACCCGGGTGACACGGCCCCGAAGCTGATTGACATCAAGGACAGTCCGACAAACTCGCTGGCTCAGGCAGCCGTCTGCAGCTACGCCGGCTGCCTCGGCACCCTGGCCTACGAAGAGCAGCCCTTCACCGGAGTGTTCCACCGCAACAGCCGGGTGCGGCTGGACGACATCACCGACGGCACCAGCAAGACGATCGGCATCGGTGAGCGGATGAGCCGCCACACCGAGACCAGCTGGTGCGGCGTCACGCCGGGACAGAAGATGTACTACTCGCCCGAGTCACCCAACTACGACCCGAATGAGCCTGGCAAAAAGGAGCGGCCCGCCATCGTGTCGATTCTCGTCCACGTTCGTTCAAGCACCCCGAGCCTGACGGGCAGCCCTGGTGGGTTCATTGGCCCCCACCAGGCTGGCACCCAGTTCCTGAACCTCGACGGGTCCTGCCGGCTCATCAACGACAGCACCTCGCCGGACGTCTTCCGGGCCCTCTGCACCCGGTCGGGTGGCGAGCCCGTATCCGTGGACTAGGGCCCGCAAGGGTCGGCTTCAACTGCGACAACTCAACCGGCAGCCGTCAGGCTGCCGGTTTTTTTGCAGAATCAGCGGGCCGGAAGCCTCTCACCAGCTGACTTCTCGAGCATCTTCCGCACCCGTTCCTGTTCGGCGGCCAATGCGGCCCCCGTCACCGGTTCCGGCTGAAAAAACCGATTGGGAGCCAGCGGCTCAGCGGCGGGAATGGTCCGCCACCGAAGCCGCCGGTACCAGACTTCGTGGCCGTGGTCCTGTAGCCAGAGACGGCCACCACGGCCGGTGAGGTCACCGCCGCGGATCGCAAGCAGGTCGACAAAGACCGCCCACCGCGGGTCTTGGTAGTCAAAGGAGATCACTGGCTCACCGTTGAGCCAGTGTTCAATCAGGCTGCCCTTACAGATGATCCGGCCTGTATTCCACTCTCCTGCTGGCCGTGTCAGGTCTGTTTCTGGAGCCATACAAAAAAACAGTGAGGCGGCTGCCTGCCGCGGATTTTCACCATATCGGCTGCCGGCATTGTCGAGCACCTGATACTCAACCTGTCCGGGCCGGTAATAGACCCCGCTGTTGCAACCAGCCGAAACCTTCCAGTCAAACCGGAGCTCAAAGTCATCAGGCACCGGAGCCGCCGTGTAAGTCAGCGGCCCACCTCCACGCACCCGGTGGAAGACGCCGTCTTTGATTTCCCAATTACCGGCTTGCTCCCAGCCCCGCAAACTCGTCCCATCACAGAGGGAAGTAAAGGCTGACTCGGGGGCCGATCGGTGCGATGAATCGGTCGCCGCTGGGGTTGTTCCGCCAGCCTGCTCGATGAGCCACTGGAAGGTTGTGAAATACCGTCGGCCCAGTGCCCGATACGATGCGGCATCAAAATGAAGGGCATCACCCTTGTCGGTCAGCCCTTCCGCTGACACAAATCCAATGGCAGGAAGCTGCTCCGGAAGCTGCCGGTGGGCACGATCGACCTGCCGGGTGGCGGCGGTCCAGGGCCGGCCGGGGAAAATCCCAAGTTGCCCTACCAAAAATGGAACCGCCGGGGCATCGAGGCTTTTCCGAAATCGGCCGACGAGTTCCCGCAGTCGCTCGGCATAGGCCGGGGCCGCAGCCGGGTTGCAGTCAGCCTCACCCTGATGCCAGAGAATCGCCTTCAGCCGCCCGGCCCGTAGGGCAGCCTTCGCCCGCAGCAGCATGTCATCCCAGGGGTGCGACTTCGTCTGCTCGTGATAGCCGCCCGGCACCCAGCTGGTAATGGCTGACCCACCGACAGCGCAGGGAACCAGGCCAACCGTCACCCCGGGGTTAGCCTCAGCGTAGGCGATGCCAAAGCTCCGGCCCGGTCCGACCCCAACGATCTGCGGTTTGTCAAAGTGCAGCGGATCGACTGCCGGCTGCCAGGACTGCTCCTTGGTGAACATCAGCACCCGGGGATGGGGCTCACGATCCTCTGCGTCAACCATACCGCGACCGGCCATATTTGACTGGCCGACGAGCAGGATGATGTGAAACTCCTCCGGGTTCTCTGGCGTCTCGACGGCTCGCAAGAGTGGAGAGTGGCAGAAGAGCAGAAGCAGGACCGAACAGCAGGTACCACGGATTCCATTCATTCACCCACCCTCCGGGTTTACTTGAGACCATTATCCACATATCACAACCTGGCTTTGCAGCGTTACAGTAGGCGACCAACATCGTCAAAGCAAACCCACGCAAGAAAGACTGGGCTGGGTTTCAGTCGGTAGCGGGCTTGTCCACCAACAGTAGCCGATGGCTTTCGCGGCCAACGCCGGTGACACCTTCTCGTACGGCCGGTCAGGTCAGCAACGCATCGACGACGTGCCCATGCACGTCGGTCAGGCGGAAGTCGCGGCCCTGGTAGCGATAGGTCAACCGCTCATGGTCGAGGCCGAGACAGTGGAGGATGGTGGCCTGCAGGTCGTGGACGTGCACCTCGTCTTCGACAATGTGAAAGCCGAGCTCATCGGTCTTGCCGTAGGTCACGCCACCCTTGATGCCCCCGCCCGCGAGCCACATGGTGAAAGCGTTGGGGTGATGGTCTCGGCCCATCGATCGCCCCAGCACGGCACTCGATTCAACCATCGGCGTGCGGCCAAACTCACCGCCCCAGACAACCAGCGTCTCGTCAAGCATGCCCCGTTGCTTGAGGTCGGCCACCAAGGCGGCCGAGGCCTGATCAGTCGCCTTACAGTTGTTCTTCACGTTGCCAGCCACGTCTGAGTGAGCATCCCAGCCCTGGTGATAGATCGTGACAAACCGTACCCCCCGCTCGACCAGCCGCCGGGCGATCAGGCAGGCCCTGGCAAAACTCGCCTTGGCCGGGTCGCACCCATACAGGGCCAGCGTCTCGGGCGACTCTTCCTGAAGGGCCATCAGTTCAGGGGCCGAGGCCTGCAGCCGATGGGCCATCTCATAGGCGGCGATTCGGGTGGCGATTTCGGGGTCGCCATCGCGGCTGAGTGTCTGCCGATTGAGCGTCGAGACAAGACCGAGGGTTTCAGCCTCCAGGCGGGCGTCGGCACCGGCCGGTGAGGCGACGTTGAGAATCGGTGGACCGGCGTTGCGGAACCGGGTGCCGGTGTAGACGCTGGGCAGAAAGCCACTCGACCAGTTGGCCGCCCCACCACTGATGCCACTGCCAGTGCTCATCACCACGAAGGCGGGCAGTTCCTCACTCTCACTGCCGAGCCCGTAGGTGACCCACGAGCCGAGGCTCGGCCGACCCGGCTGGGCAAAGCCGCAGTTCATGAATATCTGAGCCGGGGCATGGTTGAACTGATCGGTCTTGCAACTCTTCACGATAGCGATGTCGTCGATCACCCCGGCCAGATGCGGCAGCATTTCTGAGAGTTCGGCCCCGCAGCCGCCATGCCGGGCAAATTTGTACCGGGGCCCCAGGACGGCGGCGTCTGGCCGGATGAAGGCATACCGCTGCCCGCCGATGACCTCCGGCGGAATCGGCTTGCCCTCCATCGCCGTGAGCGTCGGCTTGTGATCAAAGAGTTCCAACTGACTTGGCGCCCCCGCCATGAACAGTTGGATCACCGCCTTGGCCTTGCCGGGGAAATGCGGCGGCCGGATCGCCAGCGGGTCCGACAGCGGCTTCGCTGTCGCCGTGCTGCGGAAGGCTCCTGAAAGGAGGCCAGCCAGGGCAATCTTGCCGACACCGATGCCGCAGTCCCGGAAGAAGTGCCGGCGGGTGATCTCGAGCAGGGGATGGTGGGAGCGGGCGTCCATGTCATTCATCGTTTCACGATTGCCTCATCCAGGTTCATTACCGCCCGGGCGACGAGCATCCAGGCAGCCTCTTCACGGAGGGTGTCCGCAGCGGTCGGTTCGCCGCCTGTAACCGCCATCAGCCGCTTCGCATCAAGCGCACCGGTGGCCAGCCGCTGCCGCTGGGCCTGGAGATACCCGGTGAGTGCCTCGGTTTCCGTGGCTGCAAATTCGCGGGAAAGCAGCCGTCGGGCGAGTTCCTGCAGCCGGCCAGCATCGGTGTCGGCCGCCGCCACCAGCTCACGGCCGAGGGCCCGGGCAATCTCCAAAAACATCGGGTCGTTCAGCAGCGTCAACGCCTGCAGCGGCGAGTTGGAAACGTCGCGGCGGGCGATGCAGGCCTCGCCGGTCGGCCCGTCGAACGTCGTGGTGAAAGCGAACGGAGCCGTCCGCTTCCGGAAGGTGTAGATGCCGCGACGGTAGCGATCCTCCCCTTGGCTGACCAGCCACTTCGGCTTGCCGTAGGCTACCTCAGTGACGCCCTCTGGCTGCGGCGGCCGCACCCCAGGGCCGTACATTTTGGTCGAGAGCAGTCCGGCAGCTTTGAGTAGCGAATCGCGAATGACTTCTGCCTCCAGCCGCACCCGCGGACCTCGGGCCAGCAGGATGTTGTCGGGATCCAGCTCAGCCGCTGCCGGCGTCACGGCTGAGGCCTGCCGGTAGGTGCTGCTGGTGACGATCAGCCGGTGCAATGCCTTCAGCGACCAGCTCATTCCCCCCTGCTCCACCGGAGTCATGAACATTACCGCCAGCCAGTCGAGCAGCTCTGGATGACTCGGCGGACTACTCTGATAGCCAAAGTCGGCCACCGTCTCGACCAGCCCCCGGCCGAAGAGGGCGTGCCAGTGCCGGTTGACGACCACCCGGGCAGTGAGCGGGTTGTCGGGAGAGACCAGCCAGCGGGCCAGTGCCAGCCGATCGGCCGGAGCATTGTCGGGAAGTGGTGGCAGAAAAGCGGGAACTGCTGGCAGCACCTGCTCTTTCGGCGAGAGGTATTCTCCCCGGTGGTGCCGATGGGTCGGCCGCGGGTTGTCGGCCGGTCGCTCCCGCAGCACCAGGGTGGCAAGCCCCTGTCGCTCGGCTGCCTCAAGCCGCTGGATTTCCTTCACCTGGTCAGCGACTTCTGGGGCAGTCGCCAGAAACCGGCGGAACAACTGTTGCCGCTGGGCGGCCGACCGTCTCTCCGGTGGTAGCACCAGCGCCGCTTCCTCGTCGTGCGACAGGCCTCGGGCTTCCGCTCCCGCTGTCGCGGTCGTGCTCAGCCGGAACCGGCCCAGTGAGCAAGCGAAGTGCCGCTCGAACCGCAGGGTAACGACAACAGGCTGGCCCGGCTCGATGGCCTCGGCCAGCTGAAAAACGGCCGCCTCGGCATGGCCCTGCCGGCCATTGGTGCTCCAGCCACTCGACATCACCCCATCGATGGCTGCTGCGGCCCCTGCTCTTTCTTTGCCAGCAAAGGCCTTGCCGTCGAACGACTCGGTCGCCTCGGCAATTTCGACCCGCGTCTGCTGCAGCGGCAGCGAGACCTCGAACTCGGACAGGAAAAATTCGCCCTTCCGGCCCTCGTAATAGCAGAGCCCCGGCCCCCAATCGGGCAGTGATGGATCAGGCAACACCTCCAGCCGGATCGCTCGCACCGGCTGGCTCGAGGCGGGTAGCGTCAGCGTATAGACGTCGCTTTTGGTGATATCGCCACTGCCCAGAATGGACCCGTCTGGCTGCGGCACCAGATGCGGCAGATTTGAATCAATCGCCTCTGGCACGACCACCTGCCAGGCGATCGCATGGGCGGTCTGCTCCCGCAGCCAGGCGTCGAACCGCTCGGCCAGGCCGACCAACTGCCGGCCTTCATTCGCGGCAACCTGCCCCGGCTCACTCGAACCGGAGGCCAGCTGCTCACCCCGCGGCCGCCCCGGGATCGGCCATTGCTGCGGCAGCCGGTCCCAGAGTTGCTCGGCCCGGGCCTCCGCCTCAGTCAGCCGGCGGTCACGTTCGGCACTGGGAATGATCCACTCCGGCTCATCAGCGTTGTTCAGAAGCGCCATCAACGAGAAATAGTCGGTGTGCATGATCGGGTCGAACTTATGGGTGTGGCACTGGGCACAGGCGGTTGTCAGCCCCAGCCAAGTGGTGCCGGTGGTGCCGACCCGATCAACCATCGCGAGATAGCGGAACTCGAGCGGGTCGATGCCCCCCTCTTCGTTCAACATGGTGTTGCGATGAAACCCTGTCGCCACGATGTCGTCCGGTGTGGCAGCGGGCAGCATGTCGCCGGCGATCTGTTTGATCGTGAACTGATCAAACGGCATATCGGCGTTGAGGGCCCTGATCACCCAGTCGCGATAGGGCCAGATCGTCCGGGGACGATCCTTCTCGTAACCGTTGGTGTCGGCATAGCGGGCGAGGTCAAGCCACCGCCGGGCCCACCGCTCGCCGTAGCGGGGACTGGCCAGTAGCTGCTCGACCAACCGGTCATAGGCGTCGGGGGACTGATCAGCCAGAAAGGCGTTGAGTTCCTCCGTTGACGGTGGCAGGCCGATCAGATCGAGAAAGACCCGGCGGCAGAGTGTGGCCTTGTCAGCCTCGTTGGAACGAGTGAGCCCCTCCTCCATCAGCCGGGCATCGACAAACCGGTCGATCGGATGGTCACTGGCTGAACCTTTCGGAAGCTTCGGGAGAACCGGCTTGATGAAGGCCCAGTGCGGCCGATACTCCGCGCCCGCGGCAATCCAGTCGATCAGCACCTGCCTTTCGGCAGCAGTCAATGAGACCTTGGTGTGGGGCGGCGGCATTACCAGATCGGGATCATCACTGGTGATGCGGGCAACCAGTTCACTGGCGGTGAGGTCCCCCGGCACAATCGCCGTCATCCCACTGTCGAGTTCAGCAAGAGCCGCCTCGCGGTGGTCAAGCCGCAGCCCCGCCTCCTGATTTTCCTCATCCGGCCCGTGGCACTTGAAGCACCGATTGGAAAGGACCGGACGGACTTCGCGGTTGAAGTCGGGGCCGGCAGCCACACCCGGAATCTGGGTGATGACCACCAAACAAACGACCGCCACCACAGCGGTGGCGGCGCTGACGAGGGAGTGTCTCATGGACCACCTTTGCAGGCAGCAGGAAAACACCCGCGTCGCCGCTCCCAAACGCTCTGCCAGAACGCGGAAACGCGGGCCGCGGCGGAGAAGCCCAGGCGGCCGATCGGCGGGAACAACTCTCACCCTAGCACCCGCTGGCTGGCTTTGCCAGTGCTTGTTCCAGCTGTCAGGTCACTTCCGGTGTGGCGTCAGCCACCGATGGGGGCCGCAAACTGGGCCAGCCTGTTGGGGCATCGCTCATCTCGAGGCTGAGTGTCCCCCCGGCTGCAATTTCTGCCCACCGCAGATACGGGCGGTCGAGCGGCTCTCCATTGAGCGTTGCCGCCATAACGTACGGTCGGTCCGAGCTATTCCCAGCAGCGGCGATTGAGAAGACGGCATCTTCTGCAACCCGCAGGCGGGCCGCCTCGAAGAGCGGCGAGCCGATCAGGAAAACATCCTGGCCGGCCACCGGAAACAGGCCGAGGGCGTTCCAGACATACCAGGAACTCATGCCGCCGGAATCATCGTTGCCAACCATCCCCCCCGGCGTGTCACCAAAGCACTGCTCCAAGCCGGCCCGCACAATTTCGCAGACGCGATCGTGGCGACCGGCGTACAGATACGCATAGGGGGCCTCCATGTCAGGCTCATTATTGAACCCCTCGAAGCGGCCAAGGGCGGCACCGGCTGCCATCTCGGCCTTGGTGGGCGATTCACCCGGCTGCCGCACCGGTGCTGCCCCAATACCGAAGAACCGGTCGAGCAGTTTGACAAACGCTGCATCCCCACCCGCCAGAGCGATCCGGCCGGCCATATCATGCAGCAACCGGAAGCTGTAGTTCCACTTCGTGCCTTCATAGAAGGTTGAGTCTTTCAACAGGCCGTCGGCGGCAAAGGCGTTCTGCCACCGGCTGGCCAGATCCTCCATCCTGTCAGCGGTGGCAGTGTCACCGATCCCCCGGGCGATGGTCGCGGTGCAGAAGCCGGCGTAGGCCAGATCGAGCGTATGGGTAATGGGATGGACCAGCCCGTCCTGCAAGAAGGCTTCGCCATAGGCCCGGGCAAAATCCTTGGCCATAACCGCCACCGCCCGCTCCCAGTCGATGCCGGGAAGGCGACGATGGTAGGCGTCGGCGATCACCACATGCACCAGTCCACTGGCCTGATGGGCAAACCGGTCATAGCCCCGGGCCAACCGGTAGCCGATCGGGAAGTTGCCCTCCATCTCGAAGACTGTCAGCAGCGAATTGACAATATCGGCACCGGCAGCAGGACAGAGCGTCAAGAGCAGCGGGAGTTGCGTCTTGTACATGTCCCAAAGGGTGGCAAAGTCAAAATAGAAGGGTCCGTCCCAGGGCCAGAACGGTGATTCATCCCGAGCCTCCGACGGCTTGATCAGGCTGTGGTAGAGGGCCGTGGCAAAGGTCCGCCGCTGGGCGGTCGTGCCGCCATCGATCTCGATGCGGCCAAGCAGGCTCTGCCAGGCCGCAGCTGCCGCCTGCCGGGCAGCGGTGAATGGCTTCGGGCTCACAGCCAGATGCTGCCGGGCCCTTTCCCGGCTTCGCAATGAGAAGGCCACTTCAAGTTCCACCTGCTGCCCCGCCACGGTCGGCCCGGTGAAGACCACACCGAAGGGCCGGTAGGTCGATTCCCGAATCGAGTCATAAGCCCGCTCCTGCCCATCCACTCGTTCGCCCGCCTCCCACAGCGATGCCGAACCGGCAGCGGTACCGAGCCCCTTGACTGCCACCGCCATGCGGATCGGCAGCCCCTCCATGGTCACGCAGGCCTCTGCTGAAAATTCATCCACCAGCCGCAGCTCTGCCCGTAGCGGCAGCGTGCGGCCGTCCTCAATCGCGATGCCGCCGTGCGAAAAGTCGATCGCCAGCAGTGCCTGGGCCGAGGCTGGAAAGGTGTAGCGGTGCACCGCCCCGCGGGGGGTCACCGTCAGTTCGGCCAGCACGCCGACAGCCGGTAGCCGGCAGGAGTACCAGCCTGGGGCTGCCTGCTCGTCGTCGATCAGCCAACTGTCCCCGAGGACAGCCAGGCCGCCGGCCTCGACCAGCAACGGTGTGACCCGGCAATAGTTGTAATACTTGCGAATCGCTCCCACCCCCGACTGCTGGAAGTGGGTGAAGCCGGAAACCCGTAGCTGATTGAACATGGCCACGGGCCGGCCCTGCAGCGACTTGCCGTAGCGGCCATAACCGGTCGGGTAGCCGCCGGTATAGGGCATGGCCGAGACCATTCCCAGCGGCAGGCAGGCACCGGGATGGGTGTTGCCGATTTGCGGCTTGGGCCAGAACCAGGCGGCCGCCGGGCCGAACAGCGGCGGCAGGTCGGCTGGTTCCGTACCGATGAACGGATCAACCAGCGAGACGAGTGTGCCGCTCGGTGGTGACGATCGCTCCGCCTCGCGATGTCCTGATGTCATGCAGACTGTCGTCGCTTCATTGATGCCAAGGGTTAGGCTGCGGTCCGCAGGCCGGACGGTGCCAACAGGTTCGCCAGAATCGTCGCCCGATCGAACCGCAGGCAATAGTCTCGGGCCCGCCGGCTGATGCCGGCCCGGGCGGCATCCGACATCGCCGCCACTTCGTTGAGCCGGGCGGTGAGATCAGCCACGTCACCCGCTGCATGATAGAGGCAGTGGTCACCGGTCGCCTCAGGAATGCCACCGGTCCGGGTGGTGATGACCGGCCCGATGCCGCCGGAGAGCATCGCCTCGGCCACGGCGATGCCAAAGGTTTCGGTGAACTCCGGCCGTGGCTTGCTCGGCAGGCAGTAGGCATGGCTGCCGGCCATCAAGGCAACCTTGTCGAGGTCACCAACATCGTTGAAGAACCGGATCGAGCGATCTTCACCGGCCAGTTCCCGCAAGGCCTGCTCGTCCGGGCCGGTTCCACAGATGGCCAGCGGCAGCCGGCCGTGAAAGCCACTGGCCCGGTAGGCCTGAATGAGGTCAGCCACCCCCTTGGCCTTGGCCAGCCGGCTGAGGAACAACAGATAGCCGTCACGAACAAGTCCCCGGCGGGCCAGCAAGTCGGCCTGCTGAGCGTCGGTGAGCGAAGGCTGCAGGTAGGCCGCAGTGTCGATGGCAGGATAGCTGACCTGCACCCGGCTGGTCAGCTGCTCAGCGAAACGGGTGTTCAACTGCTCATCAACCTGGTGGCCGGCCGCCACGATCAGTTGGCGGGTGAAGTCACTGACCGCCACCGGCAGGTCGTGGTCGAGGTAGTTTTGGAGTACGAGCGCGGCAGCGCCATATCGGCCGGTGGCAACGGCATTGCCGACGACATTGGTGATGTCAGAACCGACCGCTTCAGCAATCGTCAGCGGTGGCTCCGCGCCACCCATCCGCCGGACAGCCTCGACCGCCTGCATCACCATCTGCCCGTGGGGCACGAGGTAGAGATTCATCACCGCAGTCCGGCCCGGAAGGCTCAGGATCAAATCGACCAGATGGCCCGAGATGCCATAGCCCAACCTGCCGTCAAGCACCTTGTAGTCACCGACTGGATCGGGCCGATCGACCACGATGCCGGGGGCATAGTCAGCGATCGACTCCAGCGGCTTGAGCGGCAGTTCCGAGGCCTCGAGCACGTCGAGGGGATAGCTCACCACCCGCACGCGGGAGACACCGCCGGCAACCGCCGCTTCGGCCAGGTTGCGGGTTTCGGTCGAATGCCCGCAGATGATGGGGTCGGCCCGCGAGAGAATGATCAGATTATCGAAGCCAATTCGCGTTGACTGACCGTCACAGCTGGCAACAAGGGGATTGCTCGCGACCATGGCAGCACCTCTTCGGCAGCAGGCTGGCACACACCTTCTCTGTTGATCCGCCACAGGAGACACGCTGCAACTTTCGCGCCAAAACAAAGTTTCACCACTTTGGGCGGAGATTTGGCAGTTCAAGCCGGGTGCACTCACGTCAACCGACATCACCGCTGCCCAGAGAACGGGCAGCCGTTGCCGTCAATGATGCTCCGCGAGGCGATGGATTGCTGGAGCCATCAGCCCTTCGGCGGCTGTTTGCGGCTGTCCATGTTGCCGGCGATCACAATGCCGATCGCCTCGACCCAGCTGGGAACATCACGGACGCTGTCGAGGCCGCTTTCGGCCAGCAGTTCCTCGTCACCGGCCGGCCGACGGTCGCCGGCTTCAGCCGACGATTCCTCCATGCCGAGGAACTCCAGCCCCTCATCATCCTCGTCGCGGCCTTCACCGACGCGGGAGAACGTTTCCCGGCGACGCCGGCGGACGTCGGCGTCTGCACCGCGACCGGTCTCGCGGCGGCGGCCACCTCTCGCTGAACGCTGTCGGGAACCCGACGAATCGTCGGTCGAGCGTCGCGGTCGCCCGGCTGGTGCCTCACCAGCGTCATCGGCCGACTCACCGGAGCGGCGACGACGACGACGGCGGCGACGACGTGTCGGTTCGTCGCCGGATTCAGCAGTTGCAGCCTCCCCTTCACCGGAAGCATCACCGGCCTCGCCCACCGCCTCGGCAGCCTCACCTTCATCGGTGTCGTCTGGACGAGCGGTCGTTTCACCCGCGTCACCCGGCTCGGTCTCATCACGGTTCCTGCGGCCACGACGGCGACGGCGCCGGCGACGCGGTCGCTCCTCGCCGTCGGCATCGCTCTCGGCTGCGGTCGTGCGACTGCCACGGTCAGCTGAACGGTCTGTTGCCGATGCCTCATCGAGCAGGTCTTCAGCTTCCTCATCGAGCCCGCGGCCAAACTCATCCTCCCAGGGAGCATGTGGACGAATGTCTGCCTTCAAACCACCGGTCGAGGGCCGATCGGTGCGGCGTTTATGCCGCTCTTCGTCGAGGTTGCGACCATAGCCCGGGAGGCTCTCGGCATCCCGCGAATCCGCCACGGTTCCTCCATCCTCGCGGCGGTCTCCCCGACGGCCGCGGCCCCGGCCCCCACGGCGGCGACGACGGCGACGCGGTTCGTCGCCGGCCGCGTCGGACTCGGCGGCGGTCTGTCCCTCAGCATCGGCAACCATTTCGGTCGCAGGAGGCTGCTCGGCCGTCGGCCGCGATGGAGCAGAGGCCCGGGGCGGCCGCTGGCCAGCCGCAGGTTCATCGAGCAATCCTGCACCGAAACCAGTTGCCGGTGGTGAGGGCTCAGAGGGCGGCGGGGAAACTGACTCTGCCGTCGAAGCGGCTTCAGGCGGCTGCGATGATGCTGGCGGTTGTGATGCTGCTGGTCGTTGCGGAGCAGCCGGCAGCCCGAGGCTGTCGGCCACGTCATTCCAGTCAGACTTCACCGCCGGTTTCGGGGCTGCCGGACGAGCAGCAGCGGCGGGCTTGGCGGGCGGTGGCGCCGGGCGGGCTGGCGGCTGTGCGGACTCTTGTGCCGGTTCCGCCCCGAGCGATTCGGCAAGGTCGGCCCAGGGGTCTTTGTGCTCGGTCATTGGGAGAGTGGTTCCCAGGGGTGAAAAGGGTGTCGGGCCGCCGGGAGCGGCCACGACACTTCGTAGAATACCGGAAACGCCCCCGGTGCTGAACCGGGGGCGTTTCGTCGCGGTATTTTGGATCTCTTGACGACCTACGGCGTCGTTGTCAGGTCGGCAATCGCCTGCATCATCGTGCCGTTATCCGCCACGTCAAACAGCGGCCGGTACGGGCTCGACAGACTCCGCCGTGAGCGGCCAGCCGGGTAATAGACAAGGTTGATGCCGAGGTTCCAGGCCATCGGCGTGAAGGTGGCATCGAAGGTGCCCTGCTGGTTGGTGACCTGCACCTTCTCCGACCGACCAGGCATCAGGTAGGCGAACGTGCCCTCCAGCCCCAGCGACCGCGACATCGGGGCTCGCACCGTTGAACCGATGTAGCCCTGCCCCTGGGCCGAGGCGCCCCCCCAGAGTTTCCATTCGTTCGCATCACCGAATTGCACGCGATAGAAGCCGGTGTAGACGTGCACCGTGCTGGCCCGGGCCCTGGCTGACTCTTCCTTGACCGACTTGAGAAATCCGGTTGATTCCTGCGAGTTGAAGGCTCCCCAGAAGCCGAGTTCGTGGTAGCCCCAGACATAACTCACCTCGGCTCGAATCTGCGCGAGATCGACGTTGTCGAAGTAACTGTCGTGCAGATAGTCGTAGACCGCTCCGCCCTGAAGGCCGCGGCCTTCGAAGGCACGGGTGAAAAAGCCGGTGGTGACAAAGGTCTGGTTGCGCGACCGTGACGCCAGCACATCACCACCGGGAAGGGTCACCGACGACGACCCGTAGCTCGTCTGCGTCCCCCGCACACCGAGCTGCCAGCCGACCCCGAAGGCATTCCAGAAGGGCATCGACCAGTTGATGTACTCATTGAAGCCGAAGTTGCCGAACAGGCCGAGGTTGGCCTCGTTCTCGAAGGCCGTGACGCCGGCGCTGGCGGTCAGGTCTCGGTACCACCGCCAGCCGTAATAGGGCCGGCCGAACTGCCGCAGCCAGTCAGCGATCTGGCCATGACAGAAGTGCCACCGAAGCGGGTCATCAGACTCTTCACAGGCATAGGGATCGTCATAGAAGGACTCGACGTGCAGCTGGGCCGGGGTCCGGCCGAGCCACATGTCGTCGGCCATCGGGCTGCTCTCACCGTATCCCTCATCAAACCCATAGCTCATGCTGCCGGGAGTGGTCTCGATGATCATCGGCTCGGACGGAGCGGCACTACGCAGCTTGTTGCCGGACGAGTCGTCGACGCTTTTGGGAGCCGGTGGCGGAGGAACCGCCTCTGCCTGAGCCTGTCGTGACATCACTGACGGCACCTTGTCGATATCCATCGCCAGCCGTTCAGGACGGTTCGGCCGTCGGCCAGCGGTCGGGTTGAACGGCGGGGCCATGCCACCACCTTCCCGAGCCCGGCTGACGGCCTGCAGATCGGCGGGCCGTTCCTGGGCAAGCATCGGCCGGCTGGCATTTTGCCCCTGAGGCGTCCGCATCATGCCGAGGCCGAACGGCCCGTCGGCTGCCGGCCGCGATGCCGAGCCGGGCTGCCGCGATTGCTGACTGTTGGCAACCCAGTCGCTGATGCCTTCGGCCATCCTGCTCGGGTCAAACTGCTTGCGAAGCGGGGCGTAGCCTTCACCTGTCGTTGGCGAGGCAGGCTTGCGAGCGACCGCCTGCAACTGAGGCCGCGCGGCAGCGGCCGGAATTTGATCGGGCAGGCTAACCGAAGCGGGGGGCGGTGCCGGCCGACTGGCCAGTTGCGGAGCCGGTGCGGCTGCTGGCACCTGCCGAACCACCGGCGGCTGGGAAGCCGCACGTTCGGGTTCCGGGCTGGCCTCAGCCGGCATGACCTTCGGCTCCTCCGGTGCGACATCAAGCGGCCGGGCCGCCGCCCGATGGGGCGTCCAACGCAGGCTGCCGTCAGCCGAGCCAGCGGGCTGTCCTTGGGCAATTCCTGTGGCCGCGGCGAGCCCGGCGAGGCAGGCGGTGGCGAGTCGGAGGTGATTCTGACGCATGGTGCTCTCCTGTCTGGGTGGCTGCCAACGGCCGGTTCGCCGTCACCGCCACCGGTGCAATCAGGAGAAGTATCGGAATCGGCGCAGCCGGAACTTTTGCAAAAATCGCGGCAATCAGCAGGCTCACCCGCACCCGCCGCAGCTTCCCCAGCCTGTCAGTCGACTAGCGTCGCGAGTGCCTCAGCCAGATCTCCCTCAAGATCGCCGGCAGCCTCCAGACCGACCGACAGCCGGATCAGGCCGTCGGTGATGCCGACGGCGCGGCGGGCTTCGGGGGCATAGGCACCGTGGGACATCACCGCCGGCAGTTCAATCAGCGACTCAACGGCCCCTAGGCTCACGGCCAGCCTGAAGAGTTTCGTCGCCTCAACCACCCGGCGGGCTGCTGCCACATCGCCAGCAATTTCAAAGCTGACCATTCCCCCGAAGCCACCGCAGAACTGCCGGGCTGCGACCTCGTGGCCGGGATGATCCGCAAGCCCGGGATAGTGAACCCGGTGAACTTGCGGCTGCTGTTGCAGCCAGCCTGCCAGCCGCGCCGCCGTGGCCGACTGGGCAAGGACGCGAAGCTCGAGCGTTTTCACACCACGGCAGCAGAGGAAAGACTCCAGCGGTCCCATCACACCGCCGGTGGCGTTCTGAAGCCAGTGGAGTCGTGCCCCAGTTTCAGCGTCGCGAGCCACCACCAGGCCCCCGAGCAGATCGCTGTGGCCACCGATGTATTTGGTGGCTGAATGCATGACGATGTCGGCACCGAGTTCCAGCGGCCGACAGAGCACCGGGGTGGCCAGGGTATTGTCTGCGACCAGCAGCAGGCCCGCCTCGCGGGCGATGGCCACACAGCCGGCCACGTCGGTGACCGACAGCAGCGGGTTGCCGATCGGTTCAATCCAGAGCATGCGGGTTTCCGGCCGGATCGCTGCCCGCACTGCGGCCAGATCGCTGGTATCGACCGCAGTGACGGCCACCCCCTGCTCGGTCAGCACGTTGTTGAACAGCCGCCAGCTGCCGCCGTAGATGTCGGTGCCCGTGATCAGATGGTCACCCGGCTTCAGCAGCAGGCTCACGCAGTGGGTCGCTGCCATCCCGGAGGCGAAGGCGAGGGCCCTGGCCCCGCCATCAAGTGAGGCAGCCACCGCCTCGAAGGCATGCCTGGTCGGCGAGCCGGTACGGGCGTAGTCATAGTCGGCCGGTCCGTCGGCCGCCGGCAGCACGAAGGTGCTCGCCAGGTGGACCGGCGGCACGACCGCGCCGCTGGTCGGGTCGGGCTCTTGGCCGACATGGATCGCCCGGGTGCGGAACTCCATCGGCTACTCCGCCGCCTCGAGGGCCCGGGCGAGGTCGGCGATGAGGTCGTCGGCATCCTCGATGCCACAGGCCATTCGCACCATGTTGTCGGCGATGCGGAAGCCGGCCCGCTCTGCGGGGCTGTAGTTCCAATAACTCATCACCATCGGCTGCTCGATCAGAGACTCCACGCCTCCGAGACTGGGCCCGATCCGAGGAATCTGCACCGCATCGATCACCGCCGCCGTCTGCCGCCAGTCGGCATCTTTAATGAAGAAGGTGACGAGCCCACCGAAGCCCCGCATGGTCCGCTTGGCAACGTCATGAAAGGGATGATCAGGCAAGCCCGGATAGAGCACCCGCTCCACTCGAGGATGGCCAGCCAGGAACTCGGCCACTGCCTGACCGTTGGCGTTGTGCCGCTGCATTCGCAGGGCCAGCGTTTTGAGACCCCGCTCGAGCAGGTAGGCGTTATGGGGCGAGTTGACGCCCCCCATGATGCCTCGCAAATTACGAACGGGATCGAGCAGTTCAGCCGGTCCAGTGACCGCACCAGCCAGCAGGTCGTTGTGGCCGCCGAGATACTTCGTGGCCGAATGGAGCACGAAATCGACCCCCGCCTCGAGCGGCCGCACGTTGTAGGGGGTGCAGAGGGTGGCATCGATGAGGGTCAGCACCCCGTTGCGGCGGCCGATCTCGGCGAACCGTTCAATATCGACAACGCTCTGATGCGGGTTGGTCGGCGACTCGCTGATCAGGAACTTGGTCCGCGGCGTGATCGCCGCCTCCATCGCCTCATAGTCGCAGGTTCGCACTTCGCGGAAGCCGACCCCGAACCGGGTCAGGTGCTTGCGGCAGAACTCGCGGCTGCGGTGGTAGCACTCATCAAAAAAAAGGATCTCGTCGCCGGCATCGACATGGGCCATCAGCAGCCCGACGAAGGCCGCCATCCCACTGGCGAACAACACGCTTGCCTCACCGGCATCGAGGGCGGCGAGTTTGTCTTCGACCACTTTCTCGCCGGGGTTGCCATAACGGCCGTACTCTTCCCGGGCCTGCCCCTCCTCCAGGAAATCAACGATCGCTTGCGTGTCGGGGAAGGTGTAGGTCGAGGCGGCAAAGATCGGGTCGGTGATCGCAAAGCCCGGCTTGACCCG
>CALAZQ010000040.1 GCA_937926325.1 uncultured Planctomycetaceae bacterium
TCTGCCTGCGGGAAGGAAAAGCCTGGAAGCTCCGCAAGCTCACGATCAAGGGAACCGAAGGTGAGCTCGTCGCCAGCCTGGCCCGCGGTCCCCAAGGCGATGGGCTTGACGGGGAACACACGCTGACTGTCGACGGCTCAACGCGGATCTGGCGGGGTCGCGAGTTGTTCTCGCTGGCCGATCTCGTCGCCGACGGCAGCTGGCCGGCAGCCGGCTCGAAGCCATTTTCGGAGATGCCGGCGCAGCTGGCGCTCGGCTGGCATCCCCGCTACCTCTATCAGCAGTTCCACGTGTCGGATCTCTGGCTGGATGAAACAGCGATGGCAGCTGCCACCGCGCGGCAGCGGGGCCGCCACCGCCGGCACATGCGACTCCGCTGGCTGCCGGCCGTGGTCGATGCGGTTGAGCATGACAACTTTGGTCCGGCGAGCGTCACCCTGATTCTCTTTGGCGGCATGGACGAGACCCTCTATGCCGACTTCAAGCCGGGTGGCGGGGCCCAGATCGCCGCGGCAGAAGAGACGTTGCGGACCTGGTGGCCGAACCATGATGGCATGGACGGCCGGATCACTGCGGTCGAGCAGCCGACCACCGAGCCGCCGCTGGGCAGCAGCGGCATCCGGGTGACGGTCAGGGTGCCGCTGGTGCTGGAGGGCTTCCGGCCCGGCCGCACCGTCCGCATCCGCTCGCACAGCTGGCCCAAGGTCAAGCCACCCTATGAGGAACTGGTGCGAGGCCTCAAGGATCGCTGGCCGAGCCCCGAACTCTTTACCCGCTGAGTCGATCTCGAAACGGCCACCGCAGGCAATGCGGCGTAGCAGCCTGGAAGCCGAGCCATCGAATGAGCATCAAACGCGGTTCAGCGGCTCAGGTGCGCAGCATGTCGAGCCGGCCGGTTGAATCACCGAAACTCTCCGCCTCAACACCGAACGTGTCGAGCATCGTCAGCAGCAGATTGGCCATCGGCTTCTCGTCGGGCAGGGCGACGAGCCCGCCGGTCTTGAGCCGGCCGCCGGCCGACCCGGCGATCGCCACCGGCAGGTTGTCGTGCCGATGCCGGTTGCCGTCGGAGAGCCCCCCGGCGTAGACGATCATCGAATGGTCGAGCAGGCTGCGGCCGTCCGGCTCGGTGATGCCGTCAAGCCGGCTGAGCAGATAGGCGAATTGTTCGGCATAGAACCGATCGATCTTGCCGATCTTGGCAATCTTTTCTTCATCTTCGCGATGGTGCGAAAGGGCATGGTGCCCGTCACCAATGCCGATCTCAGGAAATGAGCGGTTGCTACCGTCATGGGCGAGCAAGAAGGTTGCAATCCGGGTGGAGTCGGTTTCAAAGGCCAAGGCAAGCATGTCGCCCATCAACCGAATGTGCTCACTGTAGACGGCAGGTTGCTTCTCAGGCAGGACAAGTTCGGGGGCCTCAGGAGGGTCGGCCTGTTCAAACCGAGTAAGCCGGGCTTCAATGTCGCGAATGCCGGTGAGGTACTCGTCAAGCTTGTGGCGGTCGACAAGGGCGAGGCCACCGCGGAAACTGCGGGCCTCTTCAAGCACGAAATCGAGGATTGACCGCCGGGCCTGCTGACGCGCCTGCCAGGACTCCTTCCTTTCGGCGGCCGTTCCTTGGCCAAAGAGCCGCTCAAACACGAGCCGTGGGTTTGACTCGGGTGTGGCCGGCTGCCGGGCCGTCCGCCAGGCGAGGTTGAACTGATAGGCACAGGAGTAGCCGGAGTCGCAGTTGCCGCTCTTCCGCACCCCGTCACAGGAGAGTTCCAGCGACGGAAACCGGGTCTGGTCGCCGAGTTGCCGGGCGGCCACCTGGTCGACCGAGATACCGGCTCGCAGGTTCGCGCCGGCTGTCTTCAGCGGCCGGGTCGCGGTCAGAAACGTGGCCGTCGCCCGGGCATGATCGCCCGCGCCATCCGGCCCGGCAAAGCCGCTACGGTGGGCAAGGCCCGTGACGAATGAGAGCTTTTGCCGATGCGCAGCGAGGGGCTCGAGGGCCGAACCGAGTTCATAGCCGTCGGCTTTGGGCTGCGGCATCCAGGTGTCGACCCGCACGCCGTTGGGCAGGTACAGAAACGCCATTCGCTGAGGAATCTCGGCGGCTGGTCCGCCCGACGCCCAGGCGACCGATTCCAGCATTGGCAGGGCAATGGCAACACCCGGCCCCTGCAAAGCGGCCCGGCCGAGAAACGTTCGGCGGCTCTGCGGCTGGCGCTGAAACATGGTCAGTCCTCCTCGGGTTGGTCGGCCCGGCGCATCTGGAAGGGAACGCTGCGAATCACGGCGTTCACCAGCTTGCCAAGCCCGCCGTGGTCGCGGCACTCGTCAACGATAGCATCGACCGCCGGAGCGTCGTAATATTCGATTCCACGTCCGACGGCGAATGTGAGCATTTTTTCGGTCAGGCAGCGGATGAAGTCGTCGCGGCGATCGCCGGCAATCCGCTGGGCCAGCTCTTTGACATCGGCGAACGATTCCCCCGTGATCAGCCGCCCGCGGGTATCGAGCATGTCGGCGTCTTCCCGCCACTGGCCGATCGCGTTGTAGCCCTCAAGCGCGAGGCCGAGCGGATCAAACCGGGCGTGGCAGGAATTGCACAGCGGTTCGCGGCGGTGCAGTTCCAGGGCTTCACGCATTGAGAGCTTGGCAAGGTCTTTCTGCGAAGCGGCTTCCTCGAGCGCCGGCACGTCGGGTGGAGCGGGAGGCGGCGGCGTGCCCAACAGGTTTTCGAGGATGAACAGACCGCGTTTCACCGGACTGGTGCGGCTGGGGTTGGAGGTGACCGCGAGGAAGCTCGCATGGGTCAGCAGTCCGCCGCGGTGGCTGTCTGGAGCGAGTGACACCAGCCGCATCTCTTTGCCTTTGACATCAGCGATGCCATAAAAGCGGGCGAGCGGCTCGTTGAGAAACGTCTCGCCGCCCACCAACAGGTCGGTCGCTGGCCGGTTTTCCCGCAGCAGATGCAGAAACAGCAGCTCAGTCTCCTGCTGCATCCCGCGGCGGACATCCTCGCTGAAAACCTTGTTCGCCTGCCCGCGGTCCTTAATCTGAAGAATGCGGCGGAGATCGAACGCGATGTGCGGAACGTCCCGAATCTGCAGCCACTGACCGACAAAATTTCTGCCGAAGGCATCGGCTTTGGCATCGGCGATCATGCGGTCGATCTCGTCGTCGAGCTGCTGCCGGAGCCGGCCCGCCGCCGCCAGATCGAGCAGCCGGTCGTCGGGCATCGTGCTCCAGAGAAAATAGGAGAGCCGCGAGGCGAGCGCGAACTCGTCGATCGGGACAGCCTTGCTGCCCGCCGGAGGATCGGCGGCGGCTCGCTCGTCGCGGAACAGAAAGCGGGGTGAAGCGAGGACCGCCGTCACCGCGGCGGCAACCGCCTCATCGAAGGATCCGCCAGCGGCAACCGTCGCGTCGGCAACTGCGATCAGCCGCTGTTCGCTCGCTTCGTCCAGATCTCGCCGATAGCCCCGGCGGCCGAGCTTCGCGACGGTCGCCGTCAGCCACTTCCGGGCGGCAGCCTCGTCTTCAGCCGCGGCCTTTGAGCCGAACAGGACCCGGAGCTGGGAGGGATAGGAATCTGTTGCGGCCTTCTGCCGATGCTTGGCAATCTCGCTGAGGACGCGGTTGCCGACGTCGGTCGCCAAGGCGAGATAACGCTCGACGAGCAGCGGAGAGGTCGACAGCACGGCGCCGATCGTGTCGAAGCCGTGGCCGGTGTCGTCCGGGGGCAGTTCGCCGGTGACATCGAGGCGAATGCCGGTGAGATCGCGAACGGTGTTGACATACTCCACCCGATTGAGCCGTCGGAGGACGACATGCCCCGGGTCGGGGTCGTCGGGCGAGATCCGGAAGATCTCTCGCTCAATCCAGCCGAGCAGCCGCCGCCGTTCAGCGGCCGTTGGGAGAGGGCTGTGATCGGCCGGCGGCATCGTCGACGCTCGGAGGTTTTTCCAGATTGCGACCCAGGCTGCCGCGGGTGCGGACGCTGCAGCGTTTCGTTGAGCCTCCGGCAGGACCGCATCGAGCGAAATACCACCTTCGTCCGCCCCATCCGCATGACAGTCGCCACAAAACCGCAGGAGCAGTTCGCGATCAGCCCGCGCGGTGGCCGGCTGGATCAGGAGCCAGCAAGCCATCCCACAGATTGTGGCAACAAGCAGTCGCATCGGTCGCCCCTTGGGTTCCGGCAGGCCGCCGCTCCGCGGCTTGCTCCGGAAATATGTCGTCGACCCGGTCGGCGTGACAACGCCGCCGGTGGCCAGTTCGGACCGCACCCGCGGCGGCGGGACCGCCCTGCCCGGTGGACGAATCCCTGCTGCTGCGGCTGGAGGCCCCGGAAGCCCGGCCGGAGCCACGGCTAGCTTTTTCCGCCGCCGGTGAGGGGCGAAAATAGCGTACCCCCTAGCGGTGTGTTGTTGCTGCTGCATACTGGGGACTGTCAGAGCAGATTCACCCGCTCAAGGCCGTTTTCCATTTGCCCGTGCCGCCGCAGAAAGAACGCCGATGCCCCCAGCTGGACCCGTCTCGTCTGAAACCGTTGGGCAGTCGTCCGCTGACCGTTTGGCAGCCGTTTCGGGCGGGCCGACGATCACGGACGTCTGCACCACGCTGCTCGACGTGCCGCTGGGCCAGCGGACCATCACCGACAGCCAGTCGAGCGTCGATTCAGTTGAGTTTGTCCAGGTGGCCATCGAGACCGATGCCGGCGTCACCGGCTATGGCTTCAACTGGAACTATTCCAAGGGGATGCGGGCCGTTCAGGCGATGATCGACGACTGCTACGGCCCGGCGGTGATCGGCCGGCCGGCGCTCCAGCGGCAGGCGCTGATGGCGGCCATGAACACCACCACCCACTTCATCGGCCGGGTCGGGGTGGCTCGGGTTGGCCTCTGTGCGATGAATCTCGCCCTCTGGGACATCCAGCTCAAACTGGAGGGGCAGCCGCTCTGGCGGCACCTCGGCCCGGCGAAGCAGCGGGTCAAGGCCTACAACACCGACGGGGGCTGGCTGACCTGGAGTACCGAAGAACTCATCGCCGACATGCAGCGGATCATCGACCGCGGCTTTGACGCGGTGAAGATGAAGCTGGGGCGGCCCGATCCGCGGGAAGACTTCGAACGGGTCCGGGCGGTGCGGCAGGCGATCGGCGACTCCATCAAGCTGATGGTCGACGTCAACACGGTCTGGGATCTGAAGACCGCCATGGTCTGGGGCCGCCGGCTGGAGGAGTTCAACATCGAGTGGCTGGAAGAGCCGATGCACCCCTTTGATGTGCGAGCCCATGCCGCCCTCGCTCAGGCTCTCGACCTGCCGATCGCCGTCGGCGAGACGATCTACACCCTGCATGACTTCCGCGACTACGTCGATCAGCAGGCGGTCGACATCATGCAGGCAGATGTAACCAAACTCTCGGGCATCGAAGAGTGGCTCGATGTGGCGGCCCTCGGTCGCGCCTACGGCCTGGCGGTGATCCCCCACACCAACGTCCAGCACAATGTGCATGCCCAGCTGGCGGCGGCCACCCCGAACACGCCGATGCTCGAGTGCTGCTATGAGTCGCTGTTCGATATCTGGGAGAACCCGATTCGGGTCGTCGATGGCCACTACACGCTGCCCGAGGCCCCCGGCGTCGGCGGCAAGCTGACCGATGCCGTGCTCGAGAAGCACCGGATTGGTTGACAAGAAAGCGTGCTGGCGGCAAACTTGTGCATAGTGAACGCATGAACAACATGCGGGGTCGATCTTCCCCAGCCGAGGTGCCCGATGACTCCCCAAGGAATCCGCCAGTTACTCAAAGAGCAGCCCTTTCGCCCCTTCCGTCTCATCATGTCGAGTGGTAAGTCGTACGAGGTTCGTCATCCTGAAATGGCAATGCTGCTCAAAAATGACATCCTCGTCGGGACCGAAGTCGAGGATGATGGCTTGCCCGCCGAGTTTGATATCTGCCCGCTGCTGCATGTGGCCACGATTGAAACAGTCAGGGCCGATCGTCCCACCCCCAACGAAAGCAATGAACGATGAATCGCGTCGGTATGTTCTGTCTGCTGGTTTTGGTGAGTGCCTCCGTTCTGCAGGCGCATGAGCCTGCTCCTCGGATTCCGGCTGCCGCGGTCACAGCCGACATGGTGGCCAAGGCGACGGCCTGGCTGGAAACGCTCGACGACCAGCAGCGGGAAGCCGCCAGCTTCGCCTTTGACAGTGATGAGCGGCTCAACTGGCACTTCATTCCGCGGGAGCGGCTCGGGCTGCCGATCAAGCAGATGAGCCTCGCCCAGCGGCGGGCGGCCTACGCCCTGTTGCGGTCGGGCCTCAGCCACGCGGGCTATCTCAAGGCGACGACCATCATGAGCCTTGAGGGCATTCTCCGTGAACTGGAAAAGGATCGCCCCGGCAACGAGGAACGCCGCGATCCTGAGAAGTACTGGCTGTCGGTCTTTGGAACACCCTCGACGACCGAGCCCTGGGGCTGGCGGTTTGAGGGGCATCACCTGTCGCTGAACTTCAGTTCGGTCGCGGGCCTGACGGTGGCGACCACGCCCTTGTTCCTCGGGGCGAACCCCGCCGAGGTCCGCACCGGTCCCCACGCGGGGCAGCGGGTGCTGGCCGCTGAGGAGGATCTGGCCCGAGAACTAATGCTGTCACTGGCAGAAGCCGACCGAAAGATTGCCCTGCTGGCCGCTGAAGCCCCCGAAGAAGTCTTCACGGTGCCGGGCAAACCGATCGATCTGGGGGAGCCGGCTGGCCTGGCCTTTGCCGCGATGCCACCGCCGCAGCAGCAGCAGCTGGAACGGCTGATCAGTCAGGTGGCCCGGACGCTGCGGGGCGAACTTGCTGAGAAGGCCCTGCAGGACATCCGGCACGCCGGCCTCGACCGGGTGCACTTCGCCTGGGCAGGCAGTCGCAGGCGGGGTGAGGGGCACTACTACCGAATTACTGGCCCGACCTTCATCATCGAGTATGACAACACCCAGAACGACGCGAATCATGTCCACCTCGTCTGGCATTCACTTGAGGGGAATTTCGGCCTCGACGCCCTCCGCCGGCACTACGAGCAGCACCATCACCCGGCAACTAAGTAGTAGCCATGTCTCTGCCCGCGGCGGCGGCGTTGGCGGTGACCGTGTTGCTGCCTGAGATGGTCTGTTTCCGGCTGCCCGTCACATTGAACGTAAGGTGACATAGTGTCGGTACTGCGGCGGCTGCCGCGATCTCGTTGGGCCGTCTTTTGGGAGTCATGCGATGTCACTCTCTGCTGACCAGCATCCTGTCGTGCCGCAGGTGCCTTCATCACCCCGACGGGCCTCCGCCTCTCGCCGCGATTTCCTGCAGGCCGCCGGCGGCACTGCGGCGGCGGCTACTGCGGCCCCCTACGTGCTGACCTCCAAAGCCCTCGGCGATGCGGTCACCCCGCCGGCCAGCGACCGGATCGTGATGGCCGGCATCGGAATCGGCAACATGGGCTCGGGCGACCAGCGGGCATTTCTGGGCCGCAATGAGGTGCAATATGTCGCCGTCTGTGACGTCCGGCAAAAGTGGCGAGAGGAGGCGAAGGCCCGGGTCGATGCGAAATATGGCAATACCGATTGCGTGGCCACGCTCGACTTCCAGGAACTGCTCGACCGTGACGACATCGATGCGGTCCATATTGCCACGCCCGATCACTGGCATGCGATCATGACCATCGCCGCCTGTCGGGCGGGCAAGGATGTCTATCTGCAAAAGCCCGAAACACTCACCCTCCGGGAAGGGCCGCTGATGGTCGCCGCCGCCCGCCGCTATGGCCGGGTGGTCTCGGGCGGCAGCCAGCGGGTGCTGGGTGACTATCGCGGCATTGTCGATCCCTGCTGGGCGGGCGAAATCGGCAACGTCACCTCGATCGACATCCGGGTCGGTGGCCCCTCGCAGGCCTGCTACCTGCCGGCATTGGAAACCCCGCCCGACATTGACTGGGACCGCTGGCTTGGGCCCGCCCCCTGGGAGCCGTACAACCCCGGCCGCTGCGCAGGCAACTACGGCACCGGCGGCAACAGTTGGCGGAGCTACTATGACTATTCCGGCGGCAGCCTCACCGACTGGGGCGCCCATCACTTCGGCGGTGCGATTTTTGCCGCCGACCTTCGAGAACTGCAGCCGTCGAAGGTGACTTATCACCCGGCTGCTGCCGACGGCAAGACACCGGCCTACGTCTCGCTGACCTATCCCAACCGCGTTGAGCTCTGCCATAACCGGCCTGACGGCTTGCGGCCGCAAGCGGGGCCGTCGCTCGATCATCGGGGCTCGGTCGTGCTGCATGGTGACGGAAAGCCAAAGGCCGCCAAGACCGTGCCGCTGTATCGCGATGGTGAGCGGAGTATCTACGGTGACTTCCTCGCCTGCGTGAAGAGCCGGCAGCGGCCGTTTCGCGACATCGAGCTGGCGGTCAACACGATGACTGCCCCGCACATGATTGGCATCGCCTACCGGCTTGAGCGGTCGCTGATCTGGGACCGTGCCAGTCAGCAGTTCCGAGGTGATGCCGAGGCCAATCGGCTGCTCGACCGGGCCCGCCGCGAGCCCTGGGTGATTTAGGTTTCTCTCGCTTTGTCTCGTCTCTGCCTGAAGGTCCGAAACCATGGCTGAACAACCCTCCGCACTCGACACCGCCTTTGCTGCCCTCGCCAAATTTGACTGGGGGAATGACGCGAAGGTTCTTCAGCCGATCGATGCGGCCGTTGTCGCCTGCCATGGCAACGCCGGCCAGCGGACCGATCTTGAAAACCGGTTTACGCAGCTGCTGTCACAGCCGATCAGTCGCGCGGCCGTGGAATACATCTGCCGGAAGCTCTGCCTGATCGGGACGGCCGCCTGCGTGCCGACGCTTGCGCCATTGCTGGGCCAGCCCGAGCATTCGCACATGGCTCGCTATGCCCTGGAACGCATCGCGGCGCCGGCGGCGGGTGACGCGCTCCGGAAGGCCCTTGGCACCGTGCCTGATGAACTCAAGATCGGGATGATTGCGTCGCTGGCAGCCCGTCGCGACGGCCAGAGTGTGCCGGCAATTGCCGAAGTGTTGGCGGCGGCGAGCAAGGCTGGCCAGACCCGTCTGGCGGTGGCTGCCGCTGATGCCCTGGGCCAGATTCAGACGGCTGCGGCGGTCGATGCCCTTACCGCTGCAACGCCCACGGATGCTGCGGTGGCAGCCGCGGTTGTCAATGCCCGCTTGGCCGCCGCCGAGGGCTTGTTGGCGGCGAAGCAGCCAGCCAAGGCCCGGGCAATCTACCAGTCGCTGGTCTCGGCGGCTGCCGGTCAGCCCCGAGCCAAGTCGATCGAACTGGCCGCCACTCGCGGGCTGTTGGCCTGCGCGGAGCAGACGGCGGCCTCTTAAAAGCCCTCAGCAGCACGTTGTTTGTGGAGTGACGGATGAAAAAGTTCACGAAGTATTCGAGGGTGGTGTTCGCCGTGCTGGCACTTCTGGCAGGGAATGGCGGCAGCACCTTGCAGGCGGCCGACGAGACCGACCCGGTGGGCATGGCGATCGATCTGCTTCACCGCGCCGACGCCGACTTCCGGCAGCTTGGGCTGGATGCCATTGCCCACGCCACGCCGGGGGAGGCGGCGACCTACCGCTATGCGGCCGAGCTGTCGAAACTGCCGGCGGGGCAACAGCGGGAACTGCTGGCAGCCTTTCGCGATCGTGGCGATGCTGCCGCCGCGGCAGCTGTCACGGCGTTGCTGCTGGCCTCGGCTGACTCCGATGTGCGGGCCGACGCCATTCGCACCCTCGGCGTTCTCGGGAACGCCACTGAGGTGGAACTGCTGAAGGCGGCCCTCGCCAAACCTGACCCCGAGCAGGCCGCCGCCCGTCGGGCGTTGGTGACCCTGCAGGGTCGTCACGTGGGGAAGCAACTGGCCGATGCGGCCCGCTTCGGCGAACCGAGCCTGCGGCCAAAATTGATCGACATCCTCGCCGATCGCCGCGAACGCAGCATCCTGCCCGACCTGCCGGCTTTTCTGCTGGAGAAAGACGCCGCAGTGCGGCTGGCAGCAGCCCGGTTCCTGGGCATGTTCGGCGGCCCGGAACAGGTCGCAGGCATGGTTGCCGGCCTCCTGCAGACGCCGGCAGGCCGCGAACGAGATGAACTGGCCAGAGCAGTGGTCGCCGTCTGTACCAGCAACCGGGGGCATGCCGCGGCTGCAAAAAGCTTCCTTGAACAGTTCAAACAGACCGGTGCGGCCGAGCAGGAAATACTGCTGCCCACACTCGGGCGGATCGGTGGGCCCGAGGCTCTCGGCATCATTGACGATCTGGTGGCGGACCCGTCGCGGCGGGCCTTCGGCCTCAAAGCCCTCACCGTCTGGCCGACCGCTGAGGTGACAGGCCGGCTCTTTGCCTTGTTGGAGTCAGCCACCGACGCTGCCGAACGCCAACAGTTGCTTGACGGCCTGATTCGCATCGCCCCCCGGCCCGACAAGACGATCAATGACAGCAAGCGTCTGGAGTTGGTCAAGCAGACAATGGCGTTATGCCAGCGTGACGAGGACCGGCAACGGCTGCTCGACCGCACCGATGCGATTCGCACCATCGACGCCTTCCGGTTTGTGGTGGGCTATCTTGATGACCCGGATCTGCAGGAAGCCGCCTGTCAGAGCGTGGTCGAGCTGGCCCATCACCGCCAGCTCCGTGACGCCCATAAAGAAGAGTTCATGAAGGCCCTCGACCGGGTGATCGCGGTCACCAAAAACGAAGAACTCATCGAGCGGGCCAACCGCTACAAGGCAGGCAAAACCTGGGAGCGAAAGAAGGCCTAGCCGGGCCCCGCAATCGTTGCTCAGTTGCCGCAACAGGCGGCGATGAGCTCGAATGCTTCCCGCTCACGGTCGCCGGCAGTCTTGTCGACGAGCGGCCGAAGCAGCTCCAGCTGGCGGTCGACTTCGGTCGCCCCCAGCAGGTGCAGCCGGCTGAAGAGGATGGCGGCCTCGACCACGGCATGGGCGGCCCGGTTGAAGCCGCGAAAGGGGCGGTGGCAGTGGCTGGCGGCAATCTCAGCTGTCAGCCGCGTTCGCTGGCCGCTGGTATCGGCTGCGACAATCCGAAATTCAAAGGCCTCGCAGGCGTCTTCAAGCACCCAGCCCCGAATCTCGGCGGCCGGCCGTGCCGCTGGTGGCTCGCTCAGGCTGCCGGTGACGGCCCGGGCCAGCAGCAGCACATCATCGGTGAGGTGGAAAACCCCTGAGGGTGTTTCCGCCAAGAGGTCAGCGGTGCGGCTGCCGGCAAATGGCTTGAGCACGAGCTGGGTAAATTCCCGCGACTCGGACACCTCCGGCCCCATTGCCGCGAGATGCGGGCTGCCGTCGGGCTGGCAGCTGGTGACAAGGCCTTCGAGAATCACAGGCGGCGGAGCATGGCTAAGGAGCGGCGGTGGCGGCGACGCAGCCGCGGCGGGCCCGGCGTGCGGCCGGACCCCGGGAGCATACACTGAAGGAATGACCGCCGCCGCATACTCTGGCCAACAGATTCATTTCGTGACCGGCAAGCTGGCCGACCCTGCGCTGCGGGAGCTCCTCACGCGGCTCGCCCCGCAGGTTGGCTTTACCGCCACCGTGCAGACGCTCAACATTACGGTCGCCGCGCTCATGACGACCGACTGGATTGCGCGGCGGCTGGAGGTGCCACCCGGAACCGACCGCGTGCTGATTCCCGGGCTCTGCCGCGGTGACCTGGCGGCGGTTGAACAGGTCGCCGGCGTGCCGGTTGAGCGGGGTCCTGACGACTGTCGGCGGCTTGATGAATGGTTCGGGCAGCAGCGACAGGATCTGGCCGACTACGGCCGCCACGACATAGAAATTATCGCCGAGATCAACCATGCCAACCGAATGACCTCCGGCCGGCTGCTGGCCGAGGCGACCCGCTTGCGAGCCGCCGGGGCTGACATGATCGACATCGGCTGCACGCCAGGGGAACATTGGGGCGGCGTCGGTGAGGCCGTCGCCATGCTGGTGGCGGAGGGCTTCCGGGTCTCGATCGACAGCTTTGAGCCGCAGGAGGTGCTGGCGGCCACCCGGGCCGGGGCCAGCCTGGTCTTGTCGGTCAATTCGAGCAACGCCGCGGCGGCGGCTGACTTTGGCTGTGAAGTCGTTGTGGTGCCCGACGTGCCTTCGACGCTTGCCGGCTTTGACGACACGGTTGACCGGCTGCTGGCCGCTGGCGTGCCGCACCGGCTCGACCCGGTGCTCGAGCCGATCGGCTTCGGCTTTGCAGCGAGCCTTGGCCGCTATCTCGACGTCCGCCGCCGCTACCCTGAGGCCGAGATGATGATGGGCATCGGCAACCTGACGGAGCTGACCGATGTCGATTCTGCCGGCATCAACACCCTGCTGCTCGGCTTCTGCCAGGAGGCCGCCATTCGCTCGGTGCTGACCACCGAGGTGATTCACTGGGCCCGCAGCAGCGTGCGGGAGTGTGACCTGGCCCGGCGGCTGGTGCATCATGCCATTCGCCACCGCACCTTGCCGAAACACGTCGAGCCGGGGCTGGTGACGCTACGCGGGGGAAAACCGCAGGAGCATGGCGAGGAGGCACTTGACCGGCTGGCGACGGCGATCCGCGATCCGAACTTTCGGGTCTTTGCCGAGCGGGGAGCAATTCACCTGGTCGGCCGCGGTCTGCACCTGGCGGCCCGGGATCCGTTCGCGCTGTTTGACCAATTGGCGAAGCACGGCCGGGACGATGTCGATGCGAGCCATGCGTTCTATCTTGGCTATGAAATGGCCAAGGCGGTCACAGCCCTGACCCTCGGCAAGGATTACCGGCAGGATCAGGCCCTCGACTGGGGTTATCTCACCGAACCGGAAATTGGCTGCGGCCCGTCGGCAGCCGCGGCCAGAGTACCGGCTGCAACCGATTCGGGCGGCCCGGTGCCTCGACTGCAACCCTGAAGGCAATGGACGGGCTCGTATGAAACTGGGATCGTTGCGTCACTGGTCAACCGCCTCCGGGGCAGTGGTAGCAGAGTTGCCGCCCGAAGTCGGTGCCGAGCAGATTTTTGCCGGCCTCGGTCGGCAGAATGGCCTGCTGTTTCTCGACAGTAGTTCGGTGTCCGAGGCCGATTCTGTGGCTGGTGTCGGCCCGAGCGGTTCCACGACAGTCGGTCCACTCGATCGCTTTTCCTTTCTCGCCGCCGATCCGATCTTCAGCTTTACACTCCCCGCTGCAGCGGCCACCGCCGAGGAGGTTCGGGCCGTGCTGGCCGAGGCCCAGCGGCTGCTTGAGGACTTCCGCTGCCCGGCGATCCCTGGCCTGCCCCCGTTTCAAGGCGGCCTGGCCGGGCTGATTTCGTTTGATGCCGGCCTTGCGCATCTGGGGGTTGAGCCGGCGGTCCGGCAGCGGGCGGGCCTCGCCTTACTGGAACTTGGTGTCTATGACGTCGTCTATGCCATTGACCACGAACGTCATCGCGGCTGGGCAATCTCGCAGGGCGTTCCCGCCCGTGGTCCTGGCAGTCGGCGGCGGCGAGCGATGGAGCGGCTGGAGGGGCAACTTGGTCTGATCAGCGGCACGATGCCACCCTTAGCCCGGCGATCAGCCGGCAGCCCATCCGACATTCCGATTCAGTCGCCGGCCGGTCCGTCACTGGTACCTGTCCCGCCCGGCATGGTACCGCTGGCAGACAGCCGCGGCGTCTTCTCAACCCACACGCCCGCCGACTACCAGGCGATGGTTCAGGCTGGGATCGATTACGTGCGGGCCGGTGACATCTTTCAGGTCAACCTCGCCCAGCAATTTTTTGTGCCTCTGGCCTGTGATGCTCAGGAACTCTATCGGCGGGCCCGGCAGCTCAATCCCGCCCCCTTCGCCGGCTTTTTTCACTCAGGTGAGTCGTGCATCGCCAGCATGTCACCGGAGCGGTTCATGAAAGTGAAGGGTGATCGAGTCTGGATGCACCCGATCAAGGGGACCCGGCGAATGCTGGCCAGCCCGGAGGCCGATCTCTGGGCGGGGGCCGACCTCGGGGCGAGCGAGAAAGACCGGGCCGAGAACGTCATGATTGTCGACCTGGTCCGCAATGACCTGGCCCGGGTCTGCCGCCCGGCGAGCGTTGCGGTCGAGGCGCTCTGTCGGCTCGAACGATTTCGGTATGTCCAGCATCTGGTATCGGTGGTGACGGGCCGGCTGATGACGGGTGCCAGCACCCTCGATGCCGTGCTTGCCGGTTTTCCCGGTGGCAGTGTCACCGGCGCTCCCAAGCAGCGGGCCTGCGAGATCATCGGCGAATTGGAACGGAATGCCCGCGGAGCCTATTGCGGCAGCCTCGGCTATATCGGGTTTGACGGAGCGGCCGATTTCAACCTGCTGATTCGGACCTTTGTGGTTGGCTCGGACGATGTGCTCTTTTCGGCTGGTGGCGGCATTACGGTCGGCAGCAATCCGGCGGCTGAGTATGCGGAAAGTCTCCACAAGGCCGAGGGTATGCTGCGGGTGATTGCCGCAGTTGCCGGGGAGGATTCGGCATGATCGTGATGCTCGACAACCGTGACAGCTTTGTGTTCAACCTCGCCCGTTATCTGCAACTGCTTGGAACCGAGGTGGTGGTGCTGCCGAGCCACACGACTTCCCCCACCGCCGTCGCGGCCTATCATCCGCTGGGCGTTGTCGTCTCCCCGGGTCCCTGCTCGCCGGCCGAAGCCGGCTTTTCGGTCGCCTGTATCCAGCAGTTCCGCGGGCTGGTGCCGGTCCTCGGGGTCTGCCTTGGCCATCAGGCAATCGTGGCGGCAGAAGGTGGCCGGATTGTTCGGGCGGCCGCTCCCCGGCATGGCCGTACGAGCGAGGTCTTCCACGATGCCACCAACCTCTTCGCCGGGCTGCCCTCGCCGCTGCGGGCCTGCCGCTACCACTCCCTGGTGGCCGATCCGGTAGACATGCCCTCAAGCCTGATGGTGACGGCCCGCACGGCTGATGGGGTCGTGATGGCAGTGGCCGATGAGCCGGCGGCTCTCTACGGCGTCCAGTTTCATCCCGAGTCAGTCCTCACGCAGGGCGGCTTCCGCCTCTTGGCAAATTTTCTGGAGCGGGCCGGTCTTGCCGTTGATGCTCAACTGGTCGGCCGGCTCGATGCGGAAGTTGGCCGGCAGGCGGGTGATGCTCCGAAGGCCAACGTTTCGCAAGCGGATGCCAGGGTGGTGACCTTCTGAGACGGGTAGAGAGACCAGCTGCTGACGTTGAAGGCACTCTTGCCTCGAGAACAGGCTCAGCCCTGGAGCCTCCGCAACTCGAACGCGGTCTCGGCGACTGGCAACCTGGTGGGAAAGATGGCCAATTCAGACGTTTTTTCGGTTTTAGGCGAACCGAGAAGAGTTTGGTCTGATTTCGGCACACCCTTTGCTTTTCTCTGGGCTGCAGCGCGTTTGAACACCACGACGGTGTGACGCCCTGCAGGGTAGGACGCCGTTTCTGCCCTCCCTTCCAAAAACTTCCCAATCGAAGGCGGAGGCTTGTCATGAAGACGTTCGGGGATCGATGGCTTTACGGGCTGCTCATCGGAGTGGCGACATGTCTTGCGGTGGGGGTCGTGATGACGGCCTTCCCCACCGTCGCAATGGCTCAGGAGGAGGCGGCGGAAACGCCTGCTGAAGAGGCGGCTGCGGTTGAGGAGGCTGCAGATCCATTGGCCGCCTACATCGCTGAAAATGATTACGCGATCAACACGCTGATCATGTTCATTTGTGCGGTTTTTGTGCTCTTCATGCAGGCCGGTTTCGCAATGGTCGAGATCGGGCTCAATTCGGCGAAAAACGCTGTCAACATCCTCGCCAAGAACGTGATGGACTTGAGCGTCGGAGTGATTCTCTACCTCTTTGTCGGCTTCAACCTGATGTATCCCGGCGACGGCTGGGTTGTTGATGGCTGGCTGGGCGGGATCTCCCCGTTCGTTGTCGAGTCGGAGGGAACCGGATACGGCGATTACAGTTCGTATGCAGACTTTCTGTTTCAAGTGGCGTTCGCAGCGACAGCCGCAACCATCGTCTCTGGTGCTGTTGCGGGCCGCATGAAGTTTTCGGCCTACCTCGTTTACAGTGCCATCCTGACCGGATTGATCTACCCGATCAGTGGGTCGTGGAAGTGGGGCGCTGGCTATTTTGATGCGATGGGCTTCCAGGATTTTGCCGGGAGCGTCGTTGTCCACGCTGTCGGCGGTTTTGCTGGCCTGGCCGGTGCCATTTTCCTGGGTCCGAGAATTGGTCGGTTCACGAATGAAGGAAAAAGCGTGCCGATCCCTGGTCACAACATTTCCTTTGCCGCCCTTGGAGTCTTCATCCTCTGGGTGGGGTGGTATGGCTTTAATCCCGGCAGTCAGCTGACCTACGCCGGTGCTGCCAATGCCAATGCGACGACCTACATCGCGCTGACCACGACGCTCGCGGCCGCGGCTGGTGCAGTCACGGCTCTGATCACCGGCTGGGTGTTGTTCGGCAAGCCCGACGTGACCATGGCGTTGAATGGTGTACTTGGCGGCCTCGTCGCGATCACCGCCAACTGCGATCGTGTCTCGCAGGTTGAGTCGCTGATTATCGGTGTCGTGGGTGGTCTGCTTGTCGTGTTGGGCATCCTGCTCCTCGAGAAACTCAAGATTGACGACCCGGTCGGTGCCTGGCCCGTTCACGGCCTCAACGGTGTTTGGGGTGGTCTTGCCACCGGCATCTTTGGCGACCTGCCCGATGGCATCGAGTCTGTTGGCAGTTTCTTCACGGTGCAACTGATCAGCACTGTGGCGATCTGTGCCTGGGCTTTTATCACGATGTCAATCGTGTTTGGGGTGCTCAAGGGCATCGGTATGCTCCGCGTCTCGCCCGAGGTCGAGCAGGCTGGTCTTGATCTACACGAGCACGGTCTGCGTGCCTACCCGCTGGGGGCTGATCAGTAAGCCCACAGCTCTTGAAGCCAGAAGGATGCCCCAATGGCCTGGGCGAGCACTCCGCCTTGCTCGCCCAGGCCGGGGTATTTTTCCG
>CALAZQ010000041.1 GCA_937926325.1 uncultured Planctomycetaceae bacterium
CGGCAACTCGGTAACCGCGAGGATGTTCATCGACGCCACTTACGAAGGCGACCTGATGGCGCTCGCGGGCGTGAGCTTTACGTTTGGCCGCGAGTCGAACGAACAATACGACGAGACGATCAACGGCGTTCGCGGTCCGCAGCACGGACCGTCGTCGGGGCGTTTCTCGGTGAAGGTGGACCCGTTCGTGAAGCCGGGCGATCCGTCCAGCGGGTTTCTGCCCTTGATCGCGGGCGGCGCGCCGGAACCAATCGGCTCGTCGGATAAGCGCATTCAGTCTTACAACTACCGTCTCTGTCTCACGGACGATCCGGCGAACCGTGCGCCGCTGGAGCCGCCTGCGGACTACGATCCGGCGCAGTGGGAACTGCTTGGACGTTACGTCGTGGCGATGACGCAAAGCGACGCAAAGCTCACGCTGCGTTCGTTCTGCAAATACGACCCGCTGCCGAACCGCAAGTTTGACTTCAACAACCGCTGGCCCATCTCCACCGACATGCTCGGCGGCGCGGACGGCTGGCTGGAAGGGACTGCGGAGGAGCGTACGCGGATCGCGAAAGCGCACGAGGATTACTTGCGTGGCTTTTTCCATTTTCTCCGCAGCGACCCGCGCGTGCCTGCGAACGTGCGCGAGGAGACGGCGCGTTTCGGTCTGCCGAAGGACGAGTTCGCCGACAACGGCAACTGGCCGCATCAGATCTACGTGCGCGAGGCGCGGCGGATGGTCAGCGACTTCGTGATGACCGAGCATCACTGAGGTGGCCGGGGTTTTGGGGGCCACGCGACTGCTTAGGTCAACAGGTAGACGCGGCTTCGAACTGGCTTGGTGAGAGATAGCCGATCGAGGAATGCCGCCTCTCGATGTTGTAGTACCGTATGTACTCAGCGATATCTTTGAGTGCCATCCGGTATGTTTGATATTCGGTCATCTCGAGTTCAATCTTGATTGTTCCGAAACAGGATTCCATGAAAGCGTTGTCGTAGCAGTCACCTGGGCGGCTCATGCTCTGACGCATGGATGCACGCCGGAGAATCGCACGATACCTGGTGGCGGCATACTGCCCTCCTCGATCAGTATGGTGGATCACGTGCAGTGGCGGCTGGCGAGCTGATATTGCCTGCTTCAGCGAACTCGTGACAAGGCTTTCCGTCATACCATCGCCTAGCGTCCAGCCGATTATTCTTCGCGAGAACCGATCCATCAGGGTCGACAGGTAACAGAAGCCGTTGCTCGTGACCGGAATATATGTGATGTCTCCGACCCACAGTTCGTTGATCCGTGCGGGCTCGGCGAGTTCGAGAATAAGATTTGGACTGTAGCCCAGGGAGTGCCGACTTTCGGTGCTTCGCGGCTTGAACGACTTTGGTTGAATCGCCTTCAACCCCGCAATTTTCATGAGTGTTGCCACCCGATCGCGACCGCATGCGTATCCGCGATGACGGAGTTCTTCGGCGATTCTCCGAGATCCGTATCGCCTCCTATGAGCATGGAAAATCGACATGACGACAGGGAGTAGCTCAGAGTCGCCCTTCGCTCGAAAACCTGGTGACGATTGCTTCCATCGTTGAAACGCAGGCCGAGAAAACTCCAAAACCTGACTTACTTCGCGTTCCGATGCCACCTGATCTTGAATGATGCTGTCCGCGGCCGCATAGATGGCCCTCAATCTCCGCGGCCGAAAATAATCAACGCTTTTTTTAAAACGTCACGCTCCCGCTCAACACGGCGAAGCTCTGCTTCCAACTTTTTGACCCTGGCGCCAAGAGCATCACCGACCGGTCCAGCCTGCTCAAGTTGTTGCTTTCTCCAGCGGTACAACAATGCGGTTGTAGGCAGTCCGAGCCGCTCTCGGATGGACTGTGGGGAATGGCCGTCGAGCATCATCTGTACGGCTTCACGTTTAAAATGATCCGTGTACGCTCGACGGTGCTTGGCAGGCGCTTGACTCGAATTCTTGGGCATGACGGGACTCCTTCGAAGGACTCGATTTTAAGATCCCGCGTGGCCCCCAAAACCCCGGCCACCTCACACATCCGTAACCGGCTTGTCGCGCCAAACGGCATTTCGCTGGCGACTTATCCCATGGACATCCACGCCGTGTGCCGCGTGTATC
>CALAZQ010000042.1 GCA_937926325.1 uncultured Planctomycetaceae bacterium
CTGCGGCGGACGAAGGACAAGGTGCTTGACGATATGCCCCCGCGGCTCGACCGTGATCAGCACATTGAGCTTTCTCCGGATCAGCGGGAGACGTACCGCCGGGCCGAAGAGGAAGGCGTGCTGCGGCTGTCCGACATGGGGCAGGAGGCGACCATCCAGCATGTCTTCGAGCTGGTGCTGCGGCTGAAGCAGATCTGCAACTTCGACACTGCGACCGGCAGCAGTGCCAAGCTCGACTGCCTGGCGGCGGAACTGGAAGAGGTCCAGGCCAGTGGCCGCAAGGCACTGGTCTTCAGCCAGTGGGTCGAGACCCTCGGCCGGCTCCGCGAGCGGCTCGGCCGGTTTGGGGCTTTGGAGTATCACGGCGGCATGTCGACCGCCGCCCGCGACGCCGCCATTGAGCGGTTTCGCCACGACAAACAGCATTCGGTATTGCTGCTGTCGTATGGGGCTGGGGCGGTCGGCCTCAACCTGCAGTTTTCACAATACGTCTTCCTGTTTGACCGCTGGTGGAACCCGGCCATTGAAGATCAGGCGATCAACCGGGCTCACCGGATCGGCGCCGCCGGGGCGGTGACGGTGACCAAGTTTCTGTCGGTCGGCACCATCGAAGAGCGGATCGACGAGGTGCTGGCCCGCAAGCGGAACCTGTCCGACGTCATTCTCTCGCAGGCAGAGCCGGCCGCCGGCAGCGGCATGTCGGCCGACGAAATCTTTTCCCTCTTCGGCCTCGCCGCCCCCCAGCAGGCCGCCCGCCGCGCGGCCTGAGTTCATTCTTTTTGGTGGGCCGGCAAAAGCGAGGTCAGGTTCTTGCCTTCTTCGTTTCAGCGCGCGTAGGAATTGATTGACGCGGATGCCGCAGGTGGCCCGAGGGCCGGTCGGTGGCAACTGCGTCGCGACAACACAACTGGTGTCGGAAGACGAGTCGAAGGAACAGCCCGGTCGTCCGGGAGGTTCTGCCACGCGTAAGCCGGCACGGGTGAAAGCCTTTCGGGGCCTTCGTCCGTGCCGGCTTTTTTTATTGCCACCTGCCGAAAGGTCAACGCGATGAACGTCCTTGAGATGCTTTTTCCGCCTCGGTCACAAGGTTCCAGTCGAGCGATCCCAGGCCGCGGCGGACGGGATGCTCGCCGCCGGCGGCAGCGGGTGCTCGAACCGGTCGAGCGGCTGGAACAGCGGCTGCCGCTGGCGGTGACCCCGGCGGGCGTTGATCCAACCACGCCCAACACCTTCTTCATCGACTCGGGCACCGGGCTCGATTCGGAATACACGTCCTACCAGATCACCAACGATCTCACCGATCCCGGGCCGGCGGTCGATGTCTGGGTGCGGGCAACCAACTTCGGTGCCGGCACGATCGGTCTGGCACCCCATGAAGACGGCATCTACCAGGTCGGCCCGCTCGACAACGGCGACACCGGGAATGCTTTTCTCTATTTCTCGGCCAGCGGCCCGCAGGCGACGCCGCAGAGCTATGACTTCGAGGTCTGGGATGGTAATCCGCTGGCTGGCGGTACGCTGCTGTTCACTGAGAATTACACCTACGTCAGTGTGCAGGAGACGATTGAAGCAGAGCCCAACAAGATCGAGAGCGTGACCATTTCGCCCGCCAGTCCGGCGGTCGGCGACATCCTGCAGATGACCGTGGTTGGGCGACTTGGGAACGGGGCCGACCGCGTCCTGTTCGCCCCGGCGACCACCGGCGATTGGCTGGCCGACACCTTTGAACTCCGCAGCACCGACATCGAAATTTCAGGAGTGCCGGTCGCCGACAATCAGCTGTTCTACGGCACGCTTCCTTCGCCATCCGTGAATCAGCAGCCCTTTACGGCGGTCTACTCGTTCCTGATTACGGGCCCGGCGGCCACCGCCACTCAGACGTCGCCTTCGCAGTACACGCAGGACAACGGGCAGAACTGGAAACACCATCGGCCCAGTTCGACGCCGTTTCCGGTGATCCCGCCGCTCTTCTACGAGCTGTCGCTGACCAAGGACGACGGCCAGACGACCTATGCCCCTGGCACCTCGACGACCTACACCATTGAGTTGACAAATACCGGGAACGCCAGCGTCAGCGACGTCGCGGTGGCCGATGTTCTGCCGCCCCAGTTGGCAGGCACCACGACCTGGTTTGCGAGTTACACCGACGCAAGCGGCAGCCTGCCGACCACACCAACAACGGGTGATATCGCCGGAACGGTAAGTCTCGATGCATTTACCGGCAGCGTCACGATCACGATCCTGGC
>CALAZQ010000043.1 GCA_937926325.1 uncultured Planctomycetaceae bacterium
ACTCACTCGTCCTTGAGCAGATCCTTGAACACCTTGCGAACCTTGGCGACCTTCGGGGCGATCACGGCCTGGCAGTAGGGCTGATAGCCGTTGAGGGCGAAGTAGTCCTGGTGATAGTCCTCAGCCGGATAGAAAACCGTCGCCGGTTCAAGCTTGGTCACGATCTTTGCCGGGAAGACCTTGGCCGCATTGAGCCTGATGATCACCTGCTGGGCAACCTTTTTCTGCTCTTCATCGTGATAGAAGATTGCTGAGCGGTACTGGGTGCCGACGTCGGCCCCCTGCCGATTGAGCGTGGTCGGGTCGTGGGTGCTGAAAAAGATCTCCAGCAGCTTTTCATAGGGCACGACCGTCGGATCGTAGGTGATCTCCACCGCCTCGGCATGGCCGGTCAGCCCGCTGCAGACCTGCTTGTAGGTCGGGTTTTCCACCTGGCCGCCGATGTAGCCGCTGACGACGCTTTCCACGCCCTTGATCTGGGCATAGACCGCCTCCGTACACCAAAAACAGCCGCCACCAAAGGTGGCCTTGGCTGTCGTCGCCGCTTCAGCAGCCTGCGTCTGTTCCGTCATGAGTCCTCCGACGAGGGTGAATGCGACTAACAGGGCCGCTCTTCCACTGGCAAAACGATAGCGATTCAGAACCTTGCTGACAGTCATCAAACCCCTCCGGCGTCAGGACGAATACCTGTTGTAGGGCTGCTGGTGGGCAGTCGAGCGGTCTGCAAAGATCGACGGATCGACCACATACCGCAGCGGCTTTGCAGCCCACACTCCAGCATAGTCAACACCGATCCGCGGCGTCCGCGCAATTCGGCGTCGGGGAACGCCGGGGCCCTGTTCCAGCCAGAGCCCGCTGGCGGGGGCCGCCGGCAGGCTGTCATGCCCGCGATTGACCGCCAGTGCCTTGGTCAGCCGCCCCGGCCCCACCGCCTGCCCCGCTCCCCGGATCAGCACTGCCGCCGGCAGCCCCTCCCGGCCGGTGACGATGTTGAGCATCCAGTGCATGCCGTAGCAGAGGTAGACGTACCAGTGGCCGGCCGGGCCAAACATGCTGCGATTTCGTGCCGTCGGGCCGGTGCGGCCGTGGCAGGCGAGGTCCTGGGGGCCGAGGTAGGCCTCGGTTTCGAAAATGGCATGCCGCTCGATGCGGCCGGAGGGCCGGCGGACCACCAGCCAGCAGCCGAGCAATTCCCGGGCGACCGAATCGGCCCGGCGGGCAAAGAATGCCGCCGGCAGCGGTTCTCCCGCTCCTTCACCCCCCGCGGGAACCGCCCCGCCTGCCCTGCGGGCCTTTCGTGAACCGGCCGTTTCTGTTCTTTTATGACCCATCAGACATGCCGCAGGTTGCCGCAACTGTCCCGTCGTCCGGCGAGACAACGCGATGACCGCTGCCTTCAGCCTGAAGGAATCTTCGATGCAAGGAACGCTGTCTGCCGGTAGTGATCCGGCCGAACCGCTGTCGCCCCCAGACGCCGCTGCCGTCCCGGCCTGGATCCGCGATGCCCGCCAGAGCATCAAGCAGGCTGGGACCGACTTTTTCAGGGTCTCGCCGCTCCGCTACTGGACCGACTTTCTGGTCAGCCTGGTGCTCGCCTACGGGGCTGCCACAGTCTACCTGCTGGCACCCCTCGGATCCTGGCAGCAGCTGGTCGCCTTTCCGATTGCCGTCTTCTGGCTCTACCGGCTGGGGTCGCTGATCCACGAGGTCTGCCACCTCGGGGCCCACGAGATGCGAGTCTTCAAGGTGACCTGGAATCTGCTGGTCGGCGTCTTCACGCTGACGCCATCCCCCTTCTTCACCCGGCACCATCGCGACCATCACAGCCAGCGGATGTATGGCACGCCGGAGGATCCTGAGTATGTCGCCAATGTGCTCGAGGCGGGCAACTGGAAGAGTGCCGTCGGCTATGGCCTGTTCATGCTCGCCTTCCCGATCCTCGTCTTTCTGCGATTTCTCTTGGCCCCCCTGTCGTTTCTGCACCCGCGGCTGCGGCAGTTTGTGCTGGAGCGGGGCAGCTCGCTGACCCTCAACCTCCGCTATCACCGGCAGATCACCCCCTTTGACCGCCGGGTGATCACGGTGCTGGAACTGCTCTGCTTCGTGCGGGCCGCAGCGATTCCGCTGGCTGTCTTCACCGGGGCGGCGCCGCTCAGTCGGATTCCCCTCCTCTATGCCCTCGGCCTGACCACCCTGGTGATGAACCAGATGCGGCAACTCGCCGACCACCATTTTGAGGGCGACGGCAGCCGCAGCAACGTCGAAGCCCACATTCTCGATTCCTGCAACTACTCGGGCAACGATCCGCTGACGCTGCTCTTCTTCCCGTTCTCGATTCGTTACCACGCCCTCCACCACCTGTTTCCGTCGCTGCCCTACCACAACCTTGCCGCCGCTCATGCGTATCTGACCGAGCACCTCCCCGCAGACTCTCCCTACCACGGCCTCGACCAGCCCGGCTGGTGGCCGGTGGCCAAACGGACGATTTTTGGTGGCGGCCGGCCGGCAGCGGCTGCCTAGGGTTTGGTGCGAAAGCGATTCGTTCGAAGCAGGGAATTACCCAAGGAATCAGATGGAAGCAGGGATTGTCGGGCTGCCCAACGTCGGCAAAAGCACGCTGTTTAATGCGCTGACGATGTCGGCGGCCGCCCAGAGCGCGAACTATCCGTTCTGCACCATCGAGCCGAACGAAGGCATGGTGAGCGTGCCCGATGCCAGGCTCGATCGGATCACGGCAAAGATCACCACCCAGAAGGTGATCCCGGCGGCGCTGAAACTGGTCGACATCGCCGGCATCGTGAAGGGGGCCAGCGAAGGCCAGGGCCTCGGGAACAAGTTTCTCTCGCACATCCGCGAGGTTGACGCGATCCTGCAGGTCGTCCGCTGCTTTGACGACCCCGACGTGATTCACGTTGCCGGCACGGTCGATCCGGTCGCCGACATGGAGACGATCGAACTGGAACTGTTGCTAGCCGATCTGCAGCACCTGGAAAACCTGCTGCCGAAGGCTGAGCGGAACGCCCGTAGCCAAGACAAAGAGGCCAAGGCCAAGCTCGAGGTACTGAAAAAGTGCCAGGCCCATCTCGCCGCCGAGCAGCCGATCCGCACGCTCGAACTGACGCCGGCCGAGCAGAAGTCGATCAAGGAACTCGGGCTGCTGTCGGCCAAGCCGATCCTCTACGTCGCCAATGTCGATGAGACCGATCTGGCCGGCAGCGGTCCCCTGGTCGAACAGGTCCGCCAGGCTGCGGCCGCCTCGGGGGCCGACGTGGTCACCGTCTGCGCGAAGCTCGAGGCTGAGCTTGCCGAACTCGACGAGGCCGACCGGGCCGAGATGCTCGCCGACGTCGGCCTGACGGAACCGGCGCTCGGCGTGCTGGCCCGGGGCGCCTACAAGACCCTCGGCCTGCAGAGCTTTTTCACGGCTGGTGAGAAGGAGGTTCGGGCCTGGACCGTATCGGTCGGGGCGACCGCCCCGCAGGCGGCCGGCGTGATCCACACCGACTTTGAAAAGGGCTTCATCCGGGCCGAGATCTATTCAGTTGAAGACCTCGAGGCCCTCGGCAGCGAAAAGGAAATCAGGGCCGCCGGCAAACTGCGAGTGGAAGGCAAGGAGTACGTCATGCACGACGGCGACGTCTGCCACTTCCTGTTCAACCGCTAACGAGCCCCCGCCGTACTGCAGCCACGCTCCAGCTGATTGCAGCGACACTGAGCGTGGCAAAGATGAGAAACACCGGCAGGCCGCCGATGCCGGCCGCCCGCTCATGCTGCGGCAGCAGGGCTTCGAGATCGACGGCCTCAAGCCGGATCACCTCCCGAACGGCAAGCAAGCCGGCCAGCCCCAGCAGCCAGCCGGCGGTGAGCAGCCCGGCCAGGGGCCTGCCGAGTCGGCCAGCCCGGAGGGCAAGCCCCCAGACCGCTGCCTGCAGACAAAACCCGAGGCCCAGCGCCAGCAGCCACCAGCCCCCAAGCGGTCCCGTCACCGCCGCCCGGGTCTCGACCGGAAGGGTGATGGCATAGGCGATCAACGCGACTGTTCCGCCGAGCAGCCCGGCCAGGCCCATCACCGCAAGCCGCTGGACCGGGGCCAGCCCGAGCACCCGGGAGGACTCAGCGGCCGGCCGGTCGAGCGGCTCCCCGACCAGCCAGCCCTGCCAGAACAGCTCGATGGCCAACGTCGGAAAGGCCAACAGGAACCAGGCGGCCAGCCGGGGCAGCAGGCCGGCAGTCGCATACCGCAGTTCTCCCGCGGCATACAGTGCGGCCCAGGCCTGTTGATCGAGTGACAGCAGATGGTTCTCGGTCCAGCTCCAGGCGATGAAGCCAAAGCCGGCAAAGGCCAGCCAGGTGACGACAACCCGCCAGCCCCAGGCCCGGCGGCTGATCCAGGACGACTTCTGCAGGTAGAGCAGATAAAAGCAGACCAGCAGCACCGGCAGGATTGCCATCCAGCGGTGGGAAAGCAGCAGGTTGGCCGTGTAGAACTCCCGCTGATAAAGAATCTGGAGAAACAGCAGCGGGGCGACACCGGCGGTGATCGCCAGGCCCGTGGCGAACGGCAGCCAGTCGGCCAGCCGTTGCTGCCAGCCGCAGTCAGCCGCCCGCTGCCGGCCGAAGAGCCGGCCACAGGCGAGATAGGCCGTCCCGGCCAGCACATAGTGCATGAAGATCATGTGGACCAGCAGCGTGGCCACCAGCAGCACCAGATAGAGCTGCGTCGCCGCCGGAAATCCAAACGGAAAAGGCAGGCTCATCGCAGCGGGCTCCCAGCTGCCGCCAGTTCCGCAGCAGCGGCAGCAGCGAGTTCATAGCCCGGGCCGGTACCAGCCTCATCCAGCCAGCGGGCAATCTGCTGTCTGACCGCCGGATCGTTCGACGGCTGCCACTGCGGCGGCCGGCCCGCCTCGACCCAGGTGACCAGTTGCACGATCGCCTCGAGCTCTTCCGGCGTGCCGGCGAAGGGGGGCATGAAGGGCTTGGTCCGCTGCAGCTGCGCGATGTTGAGCCGCTTCTGATCGATCGACCAGTGGGCAGCGAGTTCCGGCACTGCATTGACACCCTCGAGCGTGTGGCAGACCGAGCACTGGACCCGGAAGGCCTTCGCCCCGAGCTTTAGCTGCGGCGTGGGATAGGCCTCAGCATCCCGCAGCGGATAGGGATCGTCGGTGGTGCAGCCGCGGCGGCGGAGATCGGCCACCGCGTCGGGTGGAATCGCATTGGAGTAGAGATACTGCCGCACGGTGAAGGGCTTGCGAACCCCCTCCCGCACGAACTCGCCGCCGGCGGTGGCCACGAAGGCCAACGCCAGCAGCAGCGTCGAAGTGGCCCCGTTGATGAACAGCCGCTGCCGCAGGATCGCCACCACCGCATAGAGGCCGACCAGCAGCGAGCAGCCGACCGCCATCGTCAGGAACATCGTCATCGGCACGCTGCCGCCGGTGGCCCAGCCACGGCTGTCGGCTGGCATGGTGGCAAAGTACCAGACGCCCAGCAGCGGCATGGCGAGCATGAAGATCAGCGGCCGGGCACAGACGCCAATCAGCTTTGCCTTTTCTTCCCGACTGAAGGCGGGGACGGCATTGATCAGCACGCAGGCAGCCAGGCTGGCCGTCGCCGCCGACGTGATCGTGCGGAAGATCAGCGAGGGCCAGAAGCCGGGGTTGAAGAAGCCATCCCAGACATAGCGGCTTTCCAGCCAGGCCCCCGGGGTCAGCTGCCAGGTGAGGATGCCATTGATCCAGAACAGGCTCATCCAGGCGGCAAAGGCATAGAGCACAAGCAGGCTCAGCCGCGTCCGGTCGGGCAGCCGGCTGCCGTACCGATAGAACAGATAGCCGGCGACCACCTCGAGGCAGAAAAAGCTCCATTCGGTGGCCCAGACCCAGTGAAACTCGCCGACCATGACGCCGATGGTCTGGGGGCTGATCTGGATTGAGGTGAACCACATCGCCACGCCGGTGACCGCTCCGACCACGAAACTGATCAGCACCAGCACCCGGAAATAGCCGTCGATGAACCGGCGTCCGTGAACGCACTGCCCCCGCATGTCGAGCCACTGCAGGTAGGCCAGCAGCATGCCGCCGCCGATGGCGAACTGGGCGATGAACACGTGAAAGATGCCGAGGCCGCCGATGACCAGGCCCTTCATCAGCGGGCCGAGATCGACGACTGGATAGGGGATCAGCGGTGTCATCGCGGTCGCTCCTGCAGGCTGCGGACTCGTGGTGCGAAAAGCGGCCGGCCGCCGCTCGCTTCCAGTTTAGGAGATCGCCGCGACCGCTGGAGCCTCTTCCGCCGCCGATTCGGTTCCCGCAGGCGGGTGACGCCCCGCGATTCCGGCAGCCTCCGGCGGGTCCCAGGTTTCTTCGTCATCAAGCAGCCCATCCCGGGCCGACGTGCCGAAGAACGAATACATCACCGGCACCAGCACCAGCACGATCAGCGTGGTCGCCGCCAGGCCAAAGACCAGCGAGGTCGCCATCGGCACGAGAAACTGGGCCTGAAAGCTCGTCTCGGTCAGCAGTGGATAGAGCCCGCCGATCGTGGTGACGCTGGTCAGAAAGACCGGGCGAAACCGCAGCGTGCCCGCCTCGCGGAGCGAATCAAACAGCGGCTTGCCGGCCCGCACCCGATGGTTGATGAAGTCGATCAGCACGATGGAGTCGTTGACCACCACGCCGGCGAGGGCCACCAGGCCGAACATGCTGAAGAGCGTCAGCGGCATGCCCATCAGGGCATGGCCGA
>CALAZQ010000044.1 GCA_937926325.1 uncultured Planctomycetaceae bacterium
GACGGTATTCCTCGACCAGCCGCTGCAGCCCCTGGGCCATCCGGGCGAGTTCCTGCGAGGAAAGCTGGGTGTTACTGGCCCCTTCGGCGGTGCTCTGAGCCGCCTGGGCCACCTGCACGATGTTCTGGGCGATCTCGGTCGATCCGGTGGTTGCCTCGCCGATGTTTCGGCTGATTTCGTTGGTGGTGACCGACTGCTCCTCGACCGCGGTGGCGATTTTCGTCTGGAGCATGTCGATCTTCTCGATCACGGCGGTGATTTCACCGATGGCGGCCACCGCCCGCTTGGTGTCCGACTGCATGGCTTCGATCTTGGCGCCGATGTCTTCGGTGGCCTTGGCGGTTTCGCGGGCCAGTTCCTTGACCTCGTTGGCAACCACAGCAAAACCCTTGCCCATGTCGCCCGCCCGGGCAGCCTCGATGGTGGCATTGAGCGCCAGCAGGTTGGTCTGCTCGGCGATGCTGGTGATCACCTTGACGACCTGGCCAATCTGGCTGCTGGAGCGGCCAAGCTCATCCATCGTGCCCGACGTGGCGGCGGCCATCTCGACCGACTGCCGGGCGACGGCAGCTGCATCCTGGGCGCTGTGGGCGATTTCATGGATGCTCTCCAGCAGATTTTCAACCGAGGACGAGACCAGCTTGGTGTTGCCGCTGACCTGCTCGGCGGCGGCTGAGACCAGGTTGGCCTGGGCGGTGGTCTCTTCGGCGGCGGCACTCATCTGCTGGCTGACACTCGTGAGTTCCTCCGAGGCCCCGGCGAGGGCGTGGGTGTTATCGACGATGCCATCGACAAGGGTAGCCTGCCGGCGGGCCTCACGGGTAAACCGCCGGGCGATGCTCGCCGAGACGATCAGCACGCCGATGGTGGTGAGGCCGAAAATTGTCAGGGCGAACTGCAACAGTCGGCGGATCGGCCGCAGCACCTCGGCCTTGTCGATCTCTGAAATCAACGCCCAAGTGACATTCTTGTCACCCCCCCGCGCGTCGCGGTGAATGGTGACCGGCCGCCACGAGGAGAGAACCTCGGTGCCCCGGTAGTCGCTGATGATGGCGGTGCCGGTCGCTCCCTCGTCGAGGGCTGCGCGAACGGCGACGGTATCGACTTTGACCTTGGGGTTGATAATGGTCGAGCTGACCCCGAGGTCAGCGGTGAATCGCGACTGGCTGCGGAACAGCCGGTCGGCGGCGACGGCATAGGTTTCACCCGTCGCCCCCATGCCGGTGGTTTCACCGATGATCGCCGTCATCCGATCGACGGGCAGCTGGAAGACCGCCACACCGCGAACCTCGCGGCCGTCGTAGATCGGGGCGGCAATGAAGCTGGCCGGGGCCTCATAGGACGGCAGATAGGATTCAAAATCGGCGAAGGCCACGGCGTCACGGCGGCCCCCGCTGACCGCCTCCTGGAAGGCTCGGGCAAAGTTGGTGCCGGAGAAAGAACCATTCTTGAGCGAGGTGGCGAAGTCGAGCTCTTTGAACACGGAGTAGACGATGGTGCCGGTGTCGGCATCGACCAGGAAGAAGTCGTAGATCCCCAGCCGCTTGAGGAAGCTGCGGAAGATCGGATGGTAGAGGGCATGCGCGGCGGAGTAGGCCGAACCGTCATCGGCGGCGTTGAGCAATTCCTTCGAGCCGAGGGGGTTTTCATTGCGGCGAATGTAGAGGTATTGCAGATAGGCCGCCTGATCCGAAAGGTTTTCCAGAAAGGCATCGGTCGGAGGCTGCTTGCCGGTCTGCCGTTCGAACTCATTGGCGAACTCGCCGGTGTAGTAGGTCGCAAGATCCTTGCGGGCCTGGCTGACAGCATCGGCCTCGCCGGTTTCAGCAGCCAGGATTTTTCCAAAACCGGTGGTGAAGGCCTCGAGGGCTTCCAGGGTCATCCGGTTGTCGGCGGTGATTCGCAGCTGTTCTTCCATCGAGTCGAAATATCTCGACACTGCCTTGGCTGTGATCGTGTTTACGGTCTGCAGTTGCTGCTCGGCCTGCTGCTCGATGGCACTGGCAGCCGACTGGTAGGTGGCATAGCCCATTACTGCCAGCGGCAACAGGGAGACAGCGAGTAAGGCCAGCAGCAGCCGGTTCCGCAGCAGGCCGCGAAGCCCACTGCCGACACGGGCGACCGCGGGGGTCGGCAAATCGGTGGTGGTGGTGTCAAAGTCGGACATGGAAGGCCTCGGGGGGTGACTGCTGGAATGGGGTTAGCCCACCGACAACCCGCGGACACGGGTGGCGATCAGGCTTTGAAGGATTCGTGCCGGGTCGAGCAGGTGAACCAGCCGGTCGGCGGCGGGCAGGAGCCCGACCACAGCATCGAGGGCTGCTGCCGAACGACTGCCCGACGGCGGCTCAATCTGGCTGGTGTCGTAGCTGGTGACGTCGAGCAGGTCGTCGACCAGCAGGCTGTACCACTCGTTGCGAATGTCGACGACCAGATTGATGCGGCGCTGTTCGGCCGGAGCCGGGGGGAACCCGAGCCGCAGCCGCATGTCGATGACCGGGACGATGCGGCCCCGCAGGTTCAGCAGGCCGGCGATTGCCGCCGCTGCCAGAGGCACCCGGTTGACGGTTGTCGCCCGCAGCACTTCGGCCACCGAGCCGGCATCGACGGCAAAGCAGCGGTCGGCGACGAGGAAGCTGCACCAGCGGGCGATGCCCGTAGGGGGCGGTACGGATGAAGCTGGTTTGATTGGTGTGGTCATTGGTCAGGTTGTGTTCAGGTTTTGGTCAGGGGGCCGTGGCGTGGGCGGCCCAGCGGGCTGCGGCCGGAACGTCGAGGACTTCGGTGGCGGCGCCGCCGACCAGCAGTGTGCCGAGCAGACCCGCCGCCCCGCCGCCGGGTTCGAGGTCGCTTTCGGCCCGATCGACATCGATGATGCGGGCAACCGAGAGGGCATCGCCGCCAGTGTCGGCAGTGAGGATCACGCCGACGAGTGAGGCTGCGGCGGGCGGAGACCGCCGTTCGAAGGACACCAGGAGCTGATCTGGATCGATCAATCGGGTGAGCCGGCTGCCCCGCTTGGCGAATTGCCGATCACCCGCGGATGAGATCTGTTCGGGCCGCAGGGTTTCGAGTCGCTCCACCTGCTGCAAGGGCACGGCGATCCGCCGCCCGCCGTGGGTTTCGCAGACCAGGTACCGGTCGGCCTCGGCTTGCGTGAGTGGTGAGCCAGCCGTTGCCGGCTGCTCGGTATCCTGGGCCCGGGCCGGGATGTCGGCCGCCATCGCCAGGCCCCGCAGGTCGAGAATGAGCACGACGCCGCCGTCACCCATCACCGTCGCACCTGAGTAAAGCCCCAGCGGGGCGAGGAGGCTGCCGATCGGTTTGACGACGATGATCCAGAGGCTTGTCGTTTCCACCGAACTGTTTCGGTTGCTGTCGGTCGTGGTCACGGCATCGACCACGAGGCCAAACTCATGGTGATCGACCCGGACGATCACCACGGTGCCGCTGGTCGGCCGCTCGGTCCAGTCGCGAAGTCCCAGCCAGCGGTCCATGAAGACAACCGGCACCAGCCGATCCCGCAGCCGCAGCACGGGAGCCCCCTCAAGGCCTTCAATCGTGTGGGTCTCGCCGGCGGCCCGCAGGGCGACCAATTCCTGCACATACGGCTGCGGAATGGCCAGCCGCTCGCCACCGCTGGTGACGATCAGGGCCGGAATGATCGCGAGCGTCAGTGGAACCCGGACCCGGACCACCGTCCCGACCCCCGGCTGGCTGTTGATATCGACCGTGCCGCCGATCGACTCGATGTTGGTCCGCACGACATCCATGCCGACCCCTCGGCCGGAAATGTCGGTGACGGCCTGGGCGGTCGAAAAGCCGGGCTGGAAGATGAACTGAAAGATTCGCTCCGCCGACATCGCCGCGGCCTCTTCAGCCGACACCAGCCCGCGGGCGATCGCCTTGTCACGAACGGCCTCGACCGCGATGCCGCCACCGTCGTCCTCGACCTCGATGGTGACCTGGCCACTTTCATGAAAGGCCCGGAGGGACAGCCGACCGGCGGCTGGCTTGCCGGCCGCCTGCCGGACGGTGGCCGACTCGATCCCGTGGTCGATGGCATTGCGGATCAGGTGGGTGAGCGGGTCACGGATTTTTTCAATCAGCGTCCGGTCGAGTTCGGTGTCGGCGCCATCGAGATCGAGTTCGACCTGCTTCTGGCAGGTATTCGCCAGGTCGCGGACAATCCGGGGGAACTTGCTGAAGAGCTGCTCGATCGGCGCCATCCGGGTCTTCATAGCCGCCTCCTGCAGCTCGCCAGTGACGGCGTGGACCCGGTTGATCGCCCCCTGCAGCACCGGGTCTTCCGGGGCGGCGGTCCGCAGTTGATTGCGGGCGAGAACCAGTTCACCGACCAGGTCGACGATTGTGTCGAGCAGGCCGACATCGACGCGGATGGTGGGGTCGAGCACCGGGCTGGGGCGACCGGCGGCCGGGGAGGGAGTGGGCGGTGTCGGTGCCGCGGCTGCAGGCGGTTCGGGTGGGGCGGCCCCCTCAGGAGGCAAGTGGTTTGCGGTCTTGGCCGTCTCAGCCGGTGTTTCTGTAGGGGCGACAGCTGCAGCGACGTCGTCAGGATTGCGTTCCTGAGGCGGAGTGGGCTCGGGTTCAGCCTGCGGCTCGGGAGCACCCGCAGTGCCAACCGCTCCAGCCGCGGCCGCATCGAGCCGCTGGCAGAGGCTGTCAAAATCAGTGCCGCCCTCACCGCCTGTCGTTTCGATGGCCGCCAGGATGGTGCGAATGGCGTCGACCAGTTCGAGCAGCAGGGAGGCCAGTGAGTCGTTGAACACCAGCTGGCCGTCGCGAAGCCGGCCGAGCAGATGTTCACCGTGGTGGGAGATGGTGCTGAGCTTGGTGAAGCCGAAGAAGCCGCAGGTTCCCTTGATGGTATGAACCGTCCGGAAAATGCTTGCCAGCCGGTCGGGGTTCCGCGGGTCGGCCTCGAGGGCCACGAGATCTCGGTCGAGCTGATCGAGGTTCTCCGCCGCCTCGATCAGGAATTCCCCGATGAATTCGTCGTTGTCGGCCATGGTTGCAGCGGTGGCGGCCCAAGACCGGTGCCGGGTCTCGGGACAAGCAGGGTGTCGAAACGGTGGAGACGATTCCCCACTGTTCAACCCTACCCGGCGGGTGGCACTATTTTCCCAGCCGTCAAAAATTCTGCCGGCGTGGCCGCCTGCCTGACCGCTACGGCTGTTTTGATCGGTGCGACCGGTCTGGAATTTCCGCCTCTACAAGAGCCGGGCCCGTTTGAGCACGATCGTCAGCGTAATTGTGATGATCGCCGAGACGACCCAGAACATGGCGTAGCTGTGCTGCCACTCGAGCTCCGGCATGACCTCAAAATTCATGCCGTAGACGCCACAGAGAAAGGTGAGCGGCAAAAAGATCGTACTGACCACGGCCAGCCGGTTCATCGTCAGGTTGGTGCGGTGGGTCATCACGGTCAGCGAGAAGTTCATCGCGCTTTCCAGAATCTCACGGTTGGCCGTGATGTCGGCCAGCAACCGCTCGAGGGTGCCGATCATCTTGCCCAGAAATTCAAGCGTCGCCTCACTGATCAGCGTTGTCTTGCGGGCGACCAGTTCTTCCAGCACCCGCCGGGCAGGCAGTACCCGCTTTCGCAGGGCCAGCAGTCGGCTGGAAACATCGGCCAGTCGCGTCAGGGTCGCCTCGTCGGCTGAATGCCGGAGGGCGAGCCGAATCGTCTCAACCTCTTCATCGAGCCGCCCCTGGACTGAGAGGAACTGGTCGATCTGCTTGTCCCAGAACTCATAGACCAGAAAGCTCGGCGTTGCCGCATGCCGCTCGAAGTCGCTGATGTAGTCGCCCCGAACGGCGTCGAGGACCCCGCAGCGGCCCTGATGAAAGGTCACCAGCAGGCCGGCGGTGATGACGACATCGAGGATGTCACTGACGATTCCGGCAGCGGTGTCGCGGGCACCGACCAGCCGAATATGGATCGCCTCGTCGGTACGGCTCAGGGTGGAGACTGTCCGACCGTCTTCGACGGCATCGCCGTGATCGGCCGCAAGGATTGCGGCGATTGCCGGCTGTTCGGCGAGACTCTCAGGCAGCAGCCCGGCTAATTCAGCATCGGCCACCGCCGCCCGATCGGCATCCAGCCAGACGAACCGGCCGGCGGCGATTGCAGCAGGAATTTCAGCCGGAGCCAACAGCCCGCGGCTGCGGTCCCGGAAATCGAGAAATTCAGCCCGGACGGCAGGATGGGCAGGCATGGCTAAGCGGGGGGGATCAGCGGTGGCAGTCGCGATCATTAGTGTTCGCTCCGGCAAACAGGTCACGCAAGTAACCGGTAGATACCATCCTGCTTCGCCCTGGCCCAAGTTCAATTCCCGTATTTTCACTGCCTTGACGGGGAAGAATCTGCAAACTGCTGTCCCGTCCCGGCCCCCAGCCTCGCTACCATCCGCCGCCTCGATCACGATCCGGCCCTCTCCAGCCGACACCACATGCCGATCACCCCGGACCTTCGATGCACCGCTGCGACAACCGCTGGCTTGAACCGCGCGGGGGTTCCGCGGCTGGTGCAGCAGACGTTTCCCCATGTCAGCGAAGAGCAGTGGGCTGGCTATAACGCCGTCATTCTGCTGGTCAGCCTGATCGCCATTGGCATGCTGGCGGTCGGCGTGGTGGTGGAGCTGACCCCAACCACCCGCTCGCTGCTGGCCTATGTCGATCTCGCGGTCTGCGGCGTCTTCATGGTCGATTTCGGCATCAGCCTTGTGCGGGCACCGAATCGCTGGCAGTACCTGCTGACCTGGGGCTGGATCGATCTGCTCTCATCGATTCCGGTCCTCGACTCGCTGCGGTGGGGCCGGGCCGCCAGGGTCGTCCGGATTCTGCGGGTGATCCGGGGGATCAAGGCAGCGCGATTCCTGGCGGCAATCGTGTTTCGCAACCGGGCCCGCAATGCCCTGCTGGCGGGTAGCTTTGTCGCGGTGGTGGTTGTCTTCCTCTCCAGCTTCGCAATCCTGCAGTTCGAGTCGCACAATGCGGGCAACATCACGACAGCAGAGGATGCCGTCTGGTGGGCGATCTGCACTGTGACCACGGTCGGCTATGGCGACCTCTACCCGGTGACCTGGGAGGGCCGGGTGGTGGCCTTCATCCTGATGGTGACCGGGGCCAGTTCCTTCGGCGCCCTCTCAGGTCTGATTGCCGGCAGCTTCGTGCAGTCCGAGGATGATCACCAGGATGAACTGCGGGATCTCACCGCCGAGGTGGCCTCCCTGCGGCTGCTGCTCGAAAGTCGCGGATTGCAGCAGGGCGGTCGCGAGGGTGGCGAAGCAGTAGCTGCACCCGGTGAAACAATGCCCGGTCCGCAGCGGCGAGCGGCCTGAGCAGTGGTCATCCCGGCGGCCTCGCAGCGTCAAGCCGGGCTGGCTGGCTGCCGACATGGCGCTGATGAATCCGGCCAAGTGCCGTGTAAAGGTCGGGCTGCCGGGCCAGCCCCAGCAGTGAATGGGCGGCGATGTAGGCGATTGAGATTTCCAGCAGGCAGCTGTAGGTGCCGGTGATCTCGACCGCCATGATTGTGGCGGTGAGTGGGGTCCGGAACAGTGCCCCGATGCTTGCAGCCATGCCGGCCACCAGGCAGACGGCATGGAAGTCGGCATCGACACCTCCGCTGAGCAGGCCATAGCTCTGGGAGAAGATCTGTCCGGCCAGCACGCCAAACAGCAGTGCCGGCACGATCAGCCCGCCCGGTGCGCCGGTGGCATAGCTCACCGCCGTCAGGGGAATCCGGGCGGCCAGGACCACCGCGGCGATGGCCAGCGGCATCGTGTTTTCGATCGAGGCCTCAAAGAGTGGATGGCCGATGCCCAGCACCGCCGGTTGCCAGAGTAGAATCAGGCCCAGCAGGCAGCCCCAGCCGCCCGTGAAGGCCACCATGGCCCGGGGCCGGTCGGCGAATGCCTGCAAGCGTTTGGCGACTGCCAACAGGAAGCCCTGAAACAGCAGGGCGACTGCGCCGGCCCAGAGGCCGACGAGGGCAAAGATTGGCAACTCGTGCCAGGCCCGAAAGCCGTCGAGGATTATCGGCAACTCCAGGACCGGCCCGTGGAACAGCCGGCAGACCCAGTCGGCGATCGCGCAGGCAAGAATCGTCTCGAAGCAGTTGTGGGCGTGAAACGGCTGCTTGAGCAATTCAAAGGAAAACACGACCCCGGCGAGAGGGGCATTGAAGGCAGCAGCCAGTCCGGCGGCCGCCCCCAGCTCCACCGCGCGGCGGCGGTAGTAGACGAGCTTGGGGCCGTAGTGCCGCAGGATCAGGGCCGACATCGCGCCGATCTGCACACTCGGTCCCTCGCGACCCAGCGGCATGCCCGAGGAGAGCCCGCAGAAGCCGGCCAGGAACTTGACCCAGAGGATTCGCAGGGCCCGGCGGCCGCCCACCGTCCGATGGGCCTCAAGCACCGCTGCGATTCCGCTGCCCTCTGCTTCAGGGGCGTAGCGATGCACCAGCAACACGGCGGCGGCCGCCAGCAGGCCGCATGCCAGCACCACTCCGACCTGCGCCAGCAAGCCATGGCCGGTGGCGAGCACCGCCAGTTCCGCCCGGGTCTCTTCGGCCAGATTCATCACCGCATGGAAGGCGACCGCAATCAGGCCGGCCGCTGCTCCGATCACCATCGTGCCGATCTGCTCCTGCAGCGGAGGCACATCGTTGCGGCTGGGCAGTTGGCTGTCGGACATCGGTGGTCGCAGAATCAGTTCGGGGCCGTGACGAAGACGATGACAGCCGCGGAGTCTACGAGGGCAAAGGGGGAACCGCCTATCCCGCCCCCTCCCCCATTACATTTTGAGAAGACCACGTTGAATCTGAATGCCTGCAGGGGCCGCGAGGTTTTGTATGCTGCACGGCCATGATCATGCGTTGGCTGCTGCTGGTGGTTCCCCTCGCCCTCGGGCTTCGATTCTTCGAGGCAGATCCGCTGCTGATCTTTGCCACGTCGCTGCTGGCAATCGTGCCCTTGGTTGAGCTGATGGGCAGCGCAACCGAGCAACTGGCCCACCGGCTGGGGTCGGTGATCGGCGGGTTGCTCAACTCGACCCTCAGTAACGCCCCTGAACTGATCATCGGCATGGTGGCTCTGCACAACGGGCTCGGCCGGGTGGTGAAGGCCTCGCTGACCGGCTCGATTCTGGTCAACCTGCTGGTCGGCCTCGGCTGCGCACTGGTGGTCGGGGGGCTCGCCTATGGCACCCGGCTGTTCGAACGCGGTCGGCTGCGGACCACGGGGCTGATGCTGGTGATGTGTGGCTTCTGCTTCATCGTGCCGGCGGTGTTTCGGATCGGCACACCGGAGGGCACCCGCGACCTGTCACTGGAGCTCTCCGTGATCCTGCTGGCGCTCTATGCCGGCAATGTGCTGGTCAATATCTTTGGGCATCAGGATGAGAGCCTGACCCCAGAGGCCGATGTCGGTGAGGGGCAGCCGACCGCCTCCATCCGCAGCCTCGGAGCGCTTGCGATCGCCGCTGTCCTGCTGGCGTTTGTGAGCGATGCGTTGTCAGAGTCACTCAGCCCGACTGCCAAGTCGCTCGGTCTCTCCGACACCTTCAGTGGGATCGTGCTGCTCGGTGGCGTTGGCGGCATCGGCGAGGTGCTCACCGCCATCCGGTTTGCCCGCCAAGGCAAGCAGGAGCTGGTGATGGCGGCCACCGTCGGTTCAACCATCCAAATGGTGCTGCTGGTGGCGCCGCTGCTGGTCTTCACGGGCGTGGTGATCGGGGAACCGATGAACCTCGCCTTTTCGGTGTTCGAGGTGGTGGCCATCGTGCTGGCGATTGTGATCGCCCGCGAGGTCATGAATGCCGGCCAGGCCAACTGGATGGAGGGGCTGGTGCTGCTGGCAACCTATCTGATTCTGGCGATCGGCTTCTATCATCTGCCCGATGGCGTGGTCGCCCGCGACCGAATGGCAGCCGAAGGGGAAGTCATCGCCCCACTGCTTGCCCCAGCCCCGGCTGCCACGCCCGAACGATGAAGCCCAGCCAGCCGCTCGGGGATGCCCACGCCCACTCGCGGGACGTTCACGTCGGCCCTCCTGGCCGCCGTTCACTGCACGTTCGCTGCGCTTCGCCATCCTGGCTTCGCTTGCTGCCGTAGCTCGCTCGTGGGCATGGGCACCCCCTCGCTGTTGCCACTTGTGTTTCTTTCGTCTTAGGAAGCCAGGAGCGGCAGCGACTGGACCGGCAGGCTGTTTGGCTGAAGTCGACTGGGCTTGCACCGGCTCGGGGGCGGTGAAAGTCTCGTCGCCGGGCGAGGATACGCCCAACGCTCCTCGAGCGTTCACCGACCCCCTTCGCCTCGTCCAACGTGGCGGTGACGGTTTAAGTAGGAAGCCAGGAGCGGAAGCGACTGGACCGGCAGAAGGGATGGTATGGCGGTCCTGTACCGCCGTGGCGACAGGATGTCGCCAATGAGCAGGAGCGGGCGGAGGCCCGCCAAGGAAAGACCGGCCGGATGCCGGTGCTTTCCGTGAAACAGCCGCCAGGAGCGGCAGCGACTGGACCGGCAGGCTGTTTGGCTGAAGTCGACTGGGCTTGCACCGGCTCGGGGGCGGTGAAAGTCTCGTCGCCGGGCGAGGATACGCCCAACGCT
>CALAZQ010000045.1 GCA_937926325.1 uncultured Planctomycetaceae bacterium
GAATCTGTTCACGAAAGTCGGTGAACTCACCCAGTACCCGCGGCGTGCAGCCGGCCCGAGCATGGAAGAGGTCGCCAGCGATGATCAGCCGGCGGGCGTCGTGCGTGGTGATGAGATCGGCCAGCCGCTTGAGGTCCTGCTGGGCCGAGCCCTCCGGCACCGGCAGTCCCGCCCGGCGGAAGGTCGCCGCCTTGCCGAGATGCACATCGGCGCAGACCAGCGTCTGCGTTGCCGGCAGCAGCGCCGCCCGGCCCGGGAGGAGGACGATGTCAGCGTCATCTGGATGCTGATGTTCCTCGGCCGTGATGATGCGGAGCATGCCCTCTGCCGGTTTCGTCTGGTTTGCGGTGCGGGTGGCCGACGCTGCGGACTGCTTTGGACGAGATGGTCGGGTCATGCCTGAGTACCGTCCGAACGCTTGGCCGCCTGCTCCAGTTCCGTGGCCATCTGCACGATTCGCTCCCGCCAGTTCTGGGTCGAAAGCCGCGACTGAATCTGCTCGGCCCAGATCGGGAAGGCCAGCGGGGAGAGCCGCGGGGTGTCGATGACAACAATCTCCCGGCCCTCGATCGCCTCGAGCGACTCCGCAAGCCGCTGAAACTCAAACTGCTGCTCGAGCACCTCGCGGCGGGCCTGCTCCAGCAGCATGTTCTCGGCATCATGCTCGGCCAGCACGTCAAAGATCAACCCGGCCGAGGCCTGCGTCTGCCGGGCCGACCGCTGCCCGCCCTGAATCAGCCCCGCCACGCGGGCGATCTCGCGGAACTGCCGCTTCGACATCTCCGTGCCGTTGAGGCAGGCAAAGAGATCGGCCAGCAGATCACCGGGCTTCAGCAGCTGGCGGAAGTCGCGGGCCTCCAGTTCCAGCCGTTTCGCACCGGACAACTCAAACCCCCAGTCATTCGCCGCCAGCATCAGCGTGCTCGGGGTACGGTTGGCAATCCGCCAGGCCAGCACTGCCGCCAAGCCCTCATGCACCAGCCGGCCCTCAAAGGGAAAGACAAACAGATGATGCCCGTCGCGGCTTTTCGCCCGTTCGATCAAGAGAATGTCCCGCGATGGCAGCCGGCTCCAGCGGGCCTGTGTTGCCAGCAAGGGCGCCACTGCCGCCGTCTCACGGGGCAGGGCAGGGGAGTGGTCGGCAGAACGAGCGGGCGTCGAGGTCGGCTGTTGACTCACCTCGCCTGCCTGCCGCACCTGCTCAAGCACCGCGTCAGACAGCAGTGTCGAGAGCGGCATCCGCCCGCCGTTCCACCGCGGCACCTGCAGGCCTTGGCTGCCCCGGGCCCGCTTCACCCAGGCGGTCAGACCGTCAAAGCGAAACAGCGTCAGTGGCCGGCCGGCAAACAGAAACCGGTCGCCCGTGTTCAGCCGACTGATGAATGATTCTTCCACCGACCCCAGCCGCCCCCCCCGCAGCCATTTCACCTCCACCGTCGCATCAGAGGTGATCGTGCCGATGTTCATCCGGTGCCGCCGGGCCAATGCCGGACTGGCGATGTACCAGCGACCAAAGCGTTCCTTGATCCGGCAGAAGTCGGGATAGGCCTCCAGGGCCGGACCGCCCCGGGTGGCGAAGTCGAGTGCCCACTGCCAGGCAGCATCATCGAGTTCGGCAAAGGCATGAGTGCCACGGACCTCTGTTAGCAGGTCGGCCTCGCGGAACCCACCGCCACAGGCGACCGTGACGATGTGCTGGGCCAGACAGTCGAGGGCCCCGGTGAGCGGTCGGCGGGCCTCGACTGTGCCAGCCGCCGCCGCCAACCGGGCCGCCGCACACTCAATCAGTTCCAGGGCATGGGTCGGCACACAGACCAGCTGGCCAATGGCGCCGGGGGCATGGCCGCTGCGGCCGGCCCGCTGCAAGAGCCGCGCGATGCCCTTGGGGCTGCCGATCTGCAGCACCTGTTCAACGGGGCCAAAGTCAACGCCGAGGTCGAGGCTGGAGGTAGCGACCACGCATTTCAGTTTGCCTCGCCGCAGTCCTTCTTCAGCTGCGGACCGCAGTTCGCGATCGACCGAGCCATGATGCAGAGCGAGCTTGTTTTTCCAGTCGGGCCGGGCGGCCCGGATCGCATCGAACCAGCGTTCGGCCTGCGAGCGGGTGTTGGTGAAGGCGAGCGTGGTCGAAGCCGACTCGATCGTTGCGATCACCTGCGGCAGCAGCCGCAGGCCCATGTGGCCCGCCCAGGGAAAGCGTTCGATCGGCTGCGGGATCAACGTCGAAAACTCAAGCTGCCGCGGGGCATCGGCCTTGATCAGCCGAGTTGTCTGGCGGCGGCCCGGGCCGACCAGGGCGGCGGTTGCCTCCTCGAGGTTGGCAAGCGTTGCCGAGAGACCCCAGCTGATGACCGCTGGCCTGATCGCCCGTAGCCGGCTCAGGGCCAGCTCGGTCTGCACGCCCCGCTTGGTGCCGAGCAGTTCATGCCATTCATCGACCACGACCGTGTCAAGGTTGGCGAAGATCTCTTCGCAATCTTCAAGCGACAGCAGAATCGACAGCGTCTCGGGTGTGGTCACCAGGCCTTCCGGCCAGTTCTGCCGCAGCCGCCGCCGGTCGGCTGCCGAGGTGTCGCCGGTGCGGATGCCGACCTGCCAGCGATGGCCAAGGGGCTCGGCCAGTTCGGCAAGTGGCTCTTCCAAAGCTCGTGCCGTGTCTGCCGCCAGGGCCCGCAGCGGGGTGATCCAGACCACCCGCAGGCCGGCAGGAGCGGTGCCACTGCTGGTATCGAGCTGCCGGCTTCGCCAGACTGCCCCCAGCCAGGCAGCCAGTGTCTTGCCGGTGCCGGTGGGGGCGTGCAGCAAGCCGTCACTGGCCTCAGCCATCGCCTGCCAGACCTGCCGCTGAAAGTCAAACGCCTCGCGGCCCTGGCTGGTGAACCAGGCCTCAAGCGGGGCAAAGGCAGACGCCGCAGCGGTGGGCCGCTGGCGACGGTTCTGCCGAGGTGTTTGTGTGGAGGGCGACATGGCGAGGCCAGATAGCGGCTGTTTCCGGACAGTTTAGTCACCACGAAGGCACGAAGGGCACGAAGGTAAGCTTGCTGAACGTAATGGCCTGGCTGCTCAAAGGCTTTTGAAGCCTCAGCCAAAACGGAGGGCGATCAGCTCCGCCCCAATCACATCTCACCGGATAGAGGCTAACCCCAAGGGAATCATGAAATCGTGCGAGCGCGATATCAGGGCCGGGGCTAAACTGGAGAAATGAGCGTTCCAGGCTGGTTTTCCATGCGGTGGAACCACTGCCCGTTGCTCAATGGCCAGATCAGTGAAGAACGCGACCGAAATTGAAGGGGTCGACCCTATGGTGACCGACGTCAACAACCTTCCAATCGAGTTCGATCGTGAACGCGTGGCGGCTTTTTGCCGCGATCGGGGCATTGTTCGCCTCAGCGTCTTCGGGTCGGTGCTTCGCGATGACTTTGATTCAGTGCGTAGCGACATCGACGTTTTGGCCGATTTCAAGCCAGAGGCAACGCGCGGCATCGGATTTCGCTTTTTCGGGTATGGGAATGAACTGGCGGGAATCCTTGGTCATAAAGTTGATTTCTGCTCGCGACTCGACCCACGTCTTGAGCCGACCGTTCGCCGTGAAGCCGTCACGCTCTATGAGGATTCATGAGTCGTCGTGACCCGCAACTCACGCTCGCGCAGATTCGTGACGCGGCCGAAAAGGCGCGGGCACTGTGTGCCAACCACACGTTGGATTCGCTCTTGGCAGATTGGACGGCGACGGCTGCGCTAGAGCGATGTATCGAAATTGTCGGTGAAGGTGTGCGGCGACTTCCACCCGAACTCAAGCAGCAACGAGACGATATTCCTTGGAAGGACATCGCAGGCACACGTGATCGCCTCATCCACGGCTACGATCTGGTAGACCATCGCGTCCTCTGGGATGCAGTCCATATCGATATCCCTCGGCTCATCGAGGCGATCGACGAGTTGCTCGCCTGAGCGCCGTCCTGCTGCCGGGCATGAGGTCTGGACCGCTAGGAACCACCGCATCGCTTCTGCAAGGACCTGCGAAAGATCCAGAAAAGCCAGGCCGGGAGAGCGGTGAGGTGGGAGAGGACGTTCAAGTTCAAGAAGATGACTTCTTCGTGTCCTTCGTGCCTTCGTGGTGAGCTCTCCCGGCCGCCTGAGCCAGCAGGGCTTCAAGGTCGGCCAGGGTGGCGGCGTCGCGGGGCTGTTTGTCACGCCGCCACCGCTGGATGCGGGGAAAGCGGACGGCGATGCCCGACTTGTGGCGGGTCGAGCGGGAGACGTTTTCAAAGGCCAACTGAAAGACCAGCGTCGGCTCGACCACCCGCACCGGCCCATGCCGCTGCACGGTTGTTGCCCGAATGATCTTGTCCACCTCGACCAGTTCCTTGTCCGACAGGCCGCTGTAGGCCTTGGCGACCGTTACCAATTCGTCGCCGTCCCAGACGCCCAGCGTATAGTCGGTATGCAGGCCGGCCCGGCGGCCGTGGCCAGCCTGGGCGTAGTGCAGCACCGCATCGATCTCCAGCGGCTCGATCTTCCACTTCCACCAGTCACCCCGAGGCCGACCATGGGCATAAGGGCTGCCCAGCCGCTTGAGCATCAGGCCTTCCACGCCACGACGCCGGGCCTCGGCCCGGAGCTGCCGGAGCTCTTCCCACGACCGACCGACGACGAGCGGGGAGTGGAAGAGTTGTCCCTCAGGCCCCGGGCAATCACCCGCGGCTGTACCGCCGCCCCGCGGTTCGGGCGGTCGGTCAAAGGCCACTGGCAGCAGGTCGAGCAACTGGTGCCGCCGCTGCGAAAGCGGTAGGGCCCGCAGGTCGGCTCCCGCTGTCTCAAGCAGGTCATAGGCCACGAAGACTGCCGGGATGTCGGCCAGCAGCTTCTTTGTAACGCGCTTGCGGCTGGCCCGACGCGAGAGCATCGCGAAGGGCAGCAGGCACTCGGGCCGGGCCGCCAGCAGCTCACCGTCCAGCACCGTGCCGGGTGGCAGCTGCTCTGCGGCAGCGACAATTTCTGGAAAGGCGTCGGTCATTCGTTCTTCCCCCCGGCTCCAGATGGTCACGCCGGCTGCCCGCCGTACGACCTGGGCCCGCATGCCGTCCCACTTCCATTCGGCCTGCCAGTCGGTCACCTCGCCGAGGGCGTCCGGTTCAGCTTCGAGGGGAGAGGCCAGGAAGAACGGATAAGGCCGCAGGCCGTCGGCGGCGGTCGGCTCGGGGGAGAGCAGCTGCTGAAAGTCCTCGGCTGTTTCGATGGTGGCGGCCATCATCCGTTCGGCGATCACCGCCGGCTCAAGGCCCGACAGCTCGGAGAGGGCTCGGGCAACCAGCGTCCGCGAGACGCCGACGCGGCAGCCACCGGTGAGCAGCTTGTGCCAGACGATCCGTTCGCGGGGGGCCAGCCGTCGCCAGGTCGCCTCGACCACCTGTCGTTTCTCGACGTCGCTGCGGCCCTTGAGGCCGCGGACGGTCTCAGCCAGACATTGAGAAAGGCTGAAGGAATCAGCAGCGGGCTGTTCAAATGCCTGCGGTTCAGTCGGAAAGGTCTCTGGCAGCACGAGGGCCAGCGTCTCGGCCAGATCGCCGACGTGGGCATAGCACTCTTCGAGCAGCCAGAGCGGGAGACCCGCCGCCTCGGCCGCCCACTCCCGCAGCAGCTTCATCGGGACAGCCCGCAGTTGCTTGGCCCCGCAGAGCACGGTCAGGCCGCAGGCGGCATCCTCTGGCGGCACCGCAGCAAAATAGTCTTTCAGGGCCGCCACCTTTTCATTGGTGCTGGTGGTGCCGTCGAGCCGCCAATAGAGCTCACTGAAGTGTCTCATGGGCCGGCCTCGTCGTCATCGCTGTCGGTGTCATCGGGTGTGGCCTCGCCGACGAACCGGGTCTGCAGCACATCAGCAGCGAGCCCCCGTTCCCGGAGCAGCCGGGCGACGACATCACTGAAGCCGTGGGTGACCAGCACACGGCTCGCGCCGGAGAGTTCAACGGCCCGCATCAAATCGGGATAGTCAACGTGGTCAGACAGGATGAATCCCTTGGCCAGCGCCCGGCGGCGGCGGACGCCACGCAGCAGCATCCAGCCGGAGGCCATCGCCGTGGCGGTCTCACCGAAGCGGCCCAGCCAGCTGGTGCCGGCAGCACTCGGCGGGGCGATCACCAGGCCCTTGCCGCCACCGACGCGGCGGCTGCGGGGCGGCACCCGGTCGATCGGCGGCAGCCGCACGCCGCTGGCCCGGTAGGCTTCGACCAGTTTCATGACCGCGCCGTGGGCATAGATCGGGCCAATGGTCGGCTCGAGTAGAGCCGCCAGCCGCTGCGCCTTCCCGAGGGCATAGGCCAGCAGCACGCTGGTCCGGCCGGCGGCGGCGTTGGCCTGCCACCAGGCGTTGATCTCAGCCGCCACGGCTGCCGGCTCGGGCCAGCGGTAGACCGGCAGGCCGAAGGTGCTCTCGGTCACGAAGACATCACAGCGGACCGGCTCGAAGGGCTCACAGGTTGGGTCGGCCTGCAGTTTGTAGTCGCCGGTCACCACCCAGGTTTCACCGCGATGGCTCACCCGCACCTGGGCGGCGCCGAGCAGATGGCCGGCCGGGTGCAGGGAGACCTCGACGCCGCTCATCGTCGTCGGCTCGCCATACCGCAGCGTGTCGATGACGGCGGTGCTGCCCATCCGGGTTCGCAGCACATGCTTGCCGGGGGCGGCACAGAGATAGCGGTCGCTGCCGGGTCGGGCATGATCGGCATGGGCGTGGGTGATGACCGCCCTTTGCACCCGCCGCCAGGGGTCGATGTAGAAATCACCCGCGGCACAGTAGAGACCGTTTGGCGTGACAGCGAGCAGATCGGACACAGACGCCTCCCTGGCAGGTGGCGTCCGCCGTTGCGATCAGCGATAGGCTGCGTTGCCGACGGCCGGAAAGCGGTAGCCACCGAATCCAAAGGGAGCGTAGCGGGGCCAGTCGCCCGGGACGACCCCCGGCTCGGTTCCGTACATTTTCCAGGTCGGCGTGCCTGGCAGGGTTGGCGGCACGTAGTAGCGGGGTTTGCCGGCCCGGGTGACGTAAGGGCTGGCCAGCGGCTGGTAGGGGGCCTGCTTCTGCGGGGCGGGCTGAGCGGTTTCGGCCCGGTTCCGTCGCCAGGGGCCAGCCTCGGCGGAGGAGCTCAGGCCGGCTGCCATGGCGATGGCCAGAACGGGCAGCAGGCGGTGGAGACTTGTCATGGTGTGATCCTGGAAAGCGGGTTCGGTGAAAATGGCAGCGGCTAATCATTCATGCCACATTTTTTGTCACTCGGCGTCGGTGGGCATCAGGGTAAGGACACCGTCCATCCACAAAGGCTGCGACGTTGATGGTTGTCACGGTTCTACCGATCCGGTCGCTTCCGCTCCCGGCTTCCTTGGGGCAGGGCTCACGCCGGGTGGCCGGCCCAGCGGATCATGACGGGTAAGCCGAAGACCTTTTTGAACAGCTCCGTGCGACGCTCGGCTCCCCAGATATCGACCTGCGGGTTTTCGTCGGCGACCAGGGCCAGTTGCACGCCCCGCTCGTCCACGGTCGCCACCACGTCGGTCACCTGCTGTGACCGGCTGCGGTCGAGGCCGCCGGCCAGCCGAAGGATGGCGGCCATCTTCTTCACCCGTCGCTGATCGTCAGCCGACAGCCGGGCCAGATTCTGGTGCTTTTTTTTGGGGAACGCCCCGCGGTGATAGCGGGCCACGTTGGCAATCAGTTCGAGGTCGTGGCCGCGGATGCCCGGCAGCCGGCTGTTGCGAATCAGGTGATAGCTGTGCTTGTGATGCTGGTCATAGTTGATGACATAGCCGACGTCCTGCAGCCGGGCCGCCGTCTCGAGCAGCGGTCGATCCTCCGGGATCAGGGCAAGGGGCTCGGCCAGCTGTTCATAGATTCGACCGGCCAGATCGGCGACGGCCCGGCCATGCTCAAGCTCGCCCGAGCAGGCGGCGGCGAGCCGCTCGATTGCCTGGTCCCGCTGGGCCGGGTCGGTGACCGGACGGTCGAAGCAGTCGTCGATCATCTCATGAATCAGGCCATCGCGGACGCCACGGGTGTGGACCACCACGGTGTTGACCCGAAACCGCTTGAGCAAGCCGTCGATGATCGAGAGGCCGGCAATGATGATGTCGGCCCGGTCGGCGGTCATGCCGGCCATTGCCCGGCGGGCCCGCAGCGGCATCTTTCGCAGCCGGTCGAGCAGGTGCCGCAGTTCGGCATGCGACACCTTGTAGCCGGCCACCGGGATGTCGAACTCTTTCTTGCTGGCCATCATCAGTTCAGCCAGCGTGGTGAAGGTGCCACCCGAGCCAACCAGAAAATGCGGGGCGAACAGCGGCCGGGTCGTCTCCCGCTTCAGGCAGCCACCGATCTCCTGGTCGAGCTTGAGCAGCCCCTGCTGAAAGGCTTCACTGCTGGCTCCGCTGCCGATGCCGCACTGCTCGGTCAATCGCACCGCCCCCAGCGGTGTTGAAAAGATTGACTCGACCAGGCTGCCGGTGGCGAAGACGATCTCGGTGCTACCACCACCGATATCGGCAATGACGATATTCTTGCCGGTCAGGTCAACGGCATGCTGCACACTGGTGAAGGCCAGCCGGGCCTCCCGCTCGCCACTGATCACCTCGACCTCGAGGCCGACCTCTTCACGGACGCGGCGGCAGAAGTCGCTGCCGTTGGTCGCCTCCCGGACGGCACAGGTGGCGATCGTCCGCAGGGCCGACACCTGATAGCCGGCGGCGATCTGCTTGAAGCTGGCCAGGGCGGCGATGGTCCGTTCCATCGCCTCGTCGTCGAGCCGGCCGGCCGCCGAAACGCTGCGGGCCAGTCGGGTTGGTTCCCGCTCCTCGTCGAGAATGCGGTAGCTGCCCCCCCGCAGCACCTCTGCGACCAAGAGGCGGACGCTGTTACTGCCGATATCGATGCCCGCCAGCCGGCTGGCCATGTCGGCGGTCAGATAGATCTGTTTCTGTTCAGCGCGGGCGGTCATGCCAATGGCCGGGGGTAAATCGGCGTCGTCTTTCGATCCCGAAAGCATACCGGCTCGGAATGGGGCGGTGCGCGGCTACACTGTGGGTTTCGGCATCAAACGATGCCGAGCATTGTTCCCGTCCGTTTCGCCGCCATACCGTGCATCGACCAGTCTCTGGAACCATCTACAGCGGTGGTGAGCAGTTTTCACTCCCGGCGACGGGCTGCGGGCTCTCTGTGGGAAACTTTGACGGTGTTCATCTGGGGCACCGGGAGATCATCCGCCGGCTGCGGGAATTGGCGGGGGGGCGGGGCCTGCCCGCAGTGGCGGTCACATTTGACCCTCACCCGGCGGCGGTGCTGCGTCCAGACCGGATGCCCCCGCCGCTGACAACGGCGCAGCGACGGGCCGAACTGCTGCTGGGCCTCGGGCTTGATGCCGTGGTGGTGCTCGACACGACGGCCGACCTGCTCGGTCTCTCACCAGCTGAGTTCTACGAGCGGGTGCTGAAAAACTGCCTGCGGGGTGCTGCCTTTGTCGAGGGCGAAGATTTTCGGTTCGGGGCTGAACGGCTGGGCGATACCGAACAGCTGCGGACCTGGGCGGTCCGCGATGGCCTGGCCTTTGCCGCCGTTTCACCGGTTGTTGCGGGCACGGCAGCGGTGTCGAGTTCGCGGGTGCGGCAGCTGCTGAGCAGCGGTGAGGTGACCGCGGCAGCCGAGCTACTGGGTGCTGCGTACGCCGTCTCTGGAACGGTCGAGCACGGCGAGCACCGCGGGGCGACGATCGGCTTTCCCACCGCAAACCTGGGGGGTGTCGCCACCCTGCTGCCAGCCGAAGGCGTCTACGCCGGTCTGGCGACTACCACAGCGGGCAGCCGGCATGCTGCTGCGATTCACGTCGGAAAAAATCTTACCTTCTCAGCGGCTCGACCGACCGTTGAGGTGCACCTGATCGACTTCAGTGGCGATCTCTACGGCCAGCCGCTGCGGGTCGCCTTTGGCCGCAGGCTTCGCGATACCTGCCGGTTTGCGAGTGTCGAAGAATTGACCCGGCAGCTGCGGCGTGATGTGGCCGCGGCAGCAGTGGTAGAGGTGGCCGACGCCGCCTGGCCGCCGCCGAGGGTCACGACAACCTTCCTCAGAGGGTAGACTGAGGGCGTGGTTGTGTCAGCCGAATCGGGTTGCCACCACTTCCGTTCTCCGCTGTCACGTTCCCTGATTTTCGCCGCAAGGAGCATCCATGCGTCTCGATTGGGCCGCCTTTCTTAACCTCATTCGCCAGTCCGAACGGTTCGTGCTGACGAGCCACGTCCGGCCCGATTGCGATGCCCTTGGCAGTGAGCTCGGCCTGGCCGGCATCCTCGATGCGGTGGGCAAGGACGTCCGCATCGTCAATGCCCAGGAGACGCCGACGAACCTCCGCTGGATCGACCCTGAAAACAGGCTCGAGTCGCTGGCCCAGGGGGTGAAGCCGGCCGACCTGGACGACCGCGACCTGCTGGTGGTGCTCGATACGAGCGCCTGGGCCCAGCTCGGGGCGATGGGCGAGGTGCTCAAGCGGAATCGCGACCGGGTGGTGGTGGTCGATCATCATGTCAGCGAAGACGACTTGGCCGACCGCTGGTTCAAGGACACCACCGCCGAGGCGAC
>CALAZQ010000046.1 GCA_937926325.1 uncultured Planctomycetaceae bacterium
CTGCAGTGCCTACCTCGAACTCTGCAAATCCCGGCTTGCCGATCCCGAGCAGCGTAACAGTGCCCGGGCCATGCTGCTGCTGGGCCTTGACACGATCCTGCGGCTGCTGCATCCGATCATGCCGTTTGTGACCGAGGAGATCTGGCAGCACCTGCGCGAGGCGGCCGGCGACCGGCGGCTACCCTGGGATGACGGGCCGTCGTCGGAGTCGATCATGGTGGCCTCCTGGCCGACCCCGCCGGCAGCCTGGCGGGATGCCGAGACCGAGGCCCGCTTCGGCAGCTTCCTTGGCGTGGTCGGTGGCATCCGTGAAATTAGGGCTCGCCAGAACGTGCCGCCGCGGCAGACGGTCGAGGTGGCGATCCGCTGCCCGGTGGAGCTTGCCGGCCTGCTCGAGCCGATGCGTCCGGCGATTGAATCGATGGCTGTCTGTGGGATTACCGGCCTGGGACCGGAGGCGACGGCGGCGGCCGGGGCGGCCGAGACTTCGGCGGCCGGCTGCGATCTGTTCATCGACCTGGCCGACCTGATCGACGTCGATGCCGAAATTGACCGGATCAGCCGCGAACTGGCGAAGCTTGAAGGGCTGATCAAGGGCAAGCGGGGCAAACTGGCCAACGAGCAGTTCACCAGCCGGGCCCCGGCCGCGGTGGTCGAGAAGGAGCGGGCCCAACTGGCCGAGTTTGAAGCGGCCGCCGAAAAACAGACGGCCGCCTTGGCTGCGCTCGAGCAACGGCAGGCCTCGTAAGCCCTCATCGTCGGTGGCTCTCGAAGCCGACGGACAGCCGGAGTGCTCGCAAACCCCGGGAAGCCGGTGGACGGACGACACGCGTTCGTGGGCCCTGGGAGCCGGGTGACGGACGGAATGCGTTCGTGGCCCCTGGAAGCCGCCGGCGGGAGCCGGCGGACAGACGCGACGTCTCGCGTTGTACCGTCCAGTCGCTTCCGCTCCTGGCTTCCCGGGTAGCAGTCACGCGATGCTTTCGCCCGTCCGTTCGGGTAGGCTATCGGCTCCCGGGGATCGCAGGCGGTCGGACGCGTCACGGGCAGATAACCCGTTTGGAGCAATCTCCATGAGCGTACAGATGGAACTCTCGCGGATCATCATCAGCGAGATCAACGACCAGCAGGTGGTCTACCTGAAGGAGGTCGAGGGCGATCGCACCTTCCCGATTTTGATCGGCCTGTTCGAGGCCACCAGCATCGACCGCCGGGTCAAGCATCATCCCTCGCCCCGTCCACTCACCCACGACCTGCTGGTGGCGGCGGTCGAGCTGCTCGGGGGTGAGTTTCAGGATGTGGTGATCTCGGAGCTGAAGGAGCACACCTACTTCGCCACCCTCAGGGTGCAGAAGGATGGCGAACTGGTCGAGATTGATGCCCGGCCCTCCGACGCCATTGCCGTCGCGGTCACCTGTGAGCCCAATCTGCCGATCTACGTTGCCGAAGAAGTGCTCGAAAGTGTGCTGGGCTGAATACTCGTCGTTTTCGCAGGTCGTGTGGTACCGACAAAAGGAAAAGGGAATGGATCTCAGACCAGTTCATGCTTTACGGGAGCGATGGGTTCTTGTCGCCGGGGTAGTCTTGCTGGGCTTGAGCCTTGGCCAACGTCTGCTGGCCGACGACTGGCCGCAGTGGATGGGGCCGGGCCGGGATAACGTCTGGCGGGAAGACGGGATCAGTGAGCGATTTCCGAAAGGCGGGCCAAAGGTCCTCTGGCGGACGCCGATCGCCGGTGGCTATGCCGGCCCCGCCGTGGCAGCCGGCCGGGTGTTCGTCAGTGACTACGTCACCGACGCCAACGTCAAGGTGGCAAACTTTGAGCGGAAGAGTTCGACCGGCACCGAGCGGGTGCTCTGCCTTGATGAAGCAACCGGAAAAATCCTCTGGAGCCACGAGTACCCGGTCACCTACACGGTCGCCTACCCGGCCGGCCCTCGGTGTACGCCGACCGTCGATGGTGATCGTGTCTACACCCTCGGCACCGAAGGGGATCTGTTCTGCTTCAAGGTGGCTGATGGTCAGGTTGTCTGGAAGCGGAACCTGCGGCAGGACTACAACTGCAAGGCGGCCCTCTGGGGCTACGCCAGCCACCCGCTCATCGACGGCGAGCGGCTGATCTGCGTGGCCGGCACCGAGGTGGCCCATGCCGTCGCCTTTGACAAGCTCACCGGCAAGGAGATCTGGCGGGCTGGTTCCGCCCCCGAGCAGGGCTATTCACCGCCGACGATGATTGAGGCGGCCGGCGTCCGCCAACTGGTCTTCATGAAGCCCGACGGTATCTATGCCGTCGTGCCTGAGACCGGCAAGCTGCTCTGGGAGTCTGGCTACAACGCCGACAACGGTTCCATCATCATGTCGCCGGTTCAGCTGGATGACTATCTGTTTGTCGGTGGCTATCAGAACAAGAACCTGCTGCTCAAACTCACTCCCGATCAGCCCGGCGTCAAAGTCGTCTGGCGGAACGAGGTGAAAAAGGGGCTGTCGGCGGTCAACGTGCAGCCCTTTGCCGCTGACGGGCACCTCTACGGCTTCCATGAAAAGGGTGAACTGCGGGTGGTATCGATTCCGTCGGGCGAGGTCGTCTGGCGGGGCAGCGGCCCGCTCGGTGGGCGGGCTCCCGGGTCAGGCACCGCCTTCATGGTGCGGCAGGCCGACCGGGTCTGGATGTTTGTCGAGACTGGTGATCTGGTGATCGCCACTCTCTCACCAGCGGGCTATGAAGAACTCGACCGGGCCCATCTGCTCGAGCCAACCAACGTCGCCTTCGGCCGGGACGTCGTCTGGTGCCCGCCAGCTTTTGCCAACCGGTCGATCGTCGTCCGCAACGACATCGAGATCATCAGGGTTTCGCTGGCGGCGGAGTGAGCCGAACCAGCTAGTCGAGACTGTTGCCGACTCGGCGAGCTGTTGGCTTTTCCGGAGGCGGTGGCCGTTCCGCTGGATGGATCCTGGTGCTGAAATTGGCGGTGAACGGGCCAGGCTTTCGTGGCTCCCAGCCTGCCGCGGCCCAGTAGGGAGTGGGGTCACCCGGCAGCCGCCATGAGTCAGTGAAGTTTCTGACATCGAGGTAGGTCTCAAACGCGTCGGGTTCGACGGCGTACTGAATGAAGTATGAAATCCGCTTCTCTTTGCGGGCCTTCAGTGCGAGCAGATTGAGCAGCGTGTTGAACTTGCTCCGGGGCGTGGCCACCTCTTTGATCGTTTCTCCAGCTTCCTCGAGCGGCGTCTCTTTCACGTACAGCGTTCGGCCGGCGAAGAAGAACGAAAATTCATACTCCCGAAACTCGGGCAGTTTCGGCATGGTTTTATTGGCGGCGTTGACGAGTTCTTCTCGCATTTTTTCGGGCGTCGGATACCGGTTGATGTCCCACGTCTGAACCCAGCCATCTTTGTCGGTGGCGATGCCCAGACGGGTCAGCAGCATCGATCGCCATCGCTGAAACTGGGGGTGCTGCTCCGGGGTCCAGAACGGAATGATCTCTTCACCCCGGCAGAGGACATTCACTGGGGTGAGATAGTGGGAGTAGAACGTGCCGTCGTCCCGCTGGGCTGGCAGCACTGGTGCCTGGGGAGCCGTCAGCCGCACCTCGGCCGGCGGCGGTGCCAGAGGCTTGCGAGTGGTCTTCAACTCGGCTGTCAGCGCCATCCGCTGTTTCTCAGCCTTTGCGGTCTGATCTTCCAACTCTGCCAGCATGGCATTGAGTTCTGCAATCTGCTTTTCAGCCTCCGTACGCTGTTTGGTGGCCGCCGCGGTCTGCTGCTGCGCGGTGGTGCTGGTCTGTTTCGCAAGGTCTTCAATCCGCTTGAGTTCCCGCTGCAGCCGTTTGAGTTCCACAGCCGGGTCGGTCGTTTGAATTTCCTTTTCTCGGGCAAGGTCCTGCTGCAGTCGCTCGAGCCGACGGGACACTTCTTCGGCATGCAGTTTTTCTGCCGCAAGCTTTTTGGGGTCGAGTGAACGCTGGAATTCTTCAACAATCCGGTTCGCCGCCTCTTGGCTCGAGATCTGGACGGCGACCAGCACGATCACCAGAATGCCAACCACATTGGTCAGGGCATCGAGCAACGAGTCCATGTTGCCGCCGGTCGCCGAGGTCGTGCGTCTGCGTCGTCTGGCCATGGCTGGTGTCTGGTGGAGGCTGACTGATACGAACGGTTGAAGGCAACACGCCCTCGGATCGGCTACAGGCTCAACGAGTCGAGTGGCAAGACCCCTTCACCTGGGAGCGGAATTTTGCTGTAGAGTTTCCGCTGGCGAATCGGGGCAAGTTCCTCATTGAACAGAGGACTTTGCGGATTGTCGAAGACCTTCTGCTCGAGCTTATCTTTGTGCACCTGCTGGAAGCGATCGAACTGCCCCTTGACGGTGGCGTAGACGTCAAGTGCATCAGGCCGCAGCATAAGCACGACGATCTTGTTCCGATCGTTGAGACCAGCCTCCATGATGGTCTGCAGGGTTTTGTCACCCTGGATTGACTTTGTGGGCACCTGCTTGGCCTTGTCTCCCTGCCAGAACTGCTTGGCAGGAAAAATCGTCAGCCCCGTCTTGTTCACCTCAATGAACATGCCCGTTGTCGGAATGAGTGAGTGCACCTGAAAGGGTGTTCGGAGTGCCGGTAGCAGCACGATTGATTTGTCGGGGGCTTTCTTCCGTTCTGCAATCTCTGCCCTGACCTTCGCGATTGCCGCATTTAATTCACGTTTTTTCTTTTCCAGCAGCGTTTTGTTTTTGACAAGCTCGGGGTCTACCTTCAAAGGATTTTTCGGAACCCGGGCCAGCATGTTTCGGGCCTGCTCAAGTCGATCCTCGGCGGCTTCGATCTGTTGCTCAATCTTTTCGAGCTGCGCATTGTTGGTGCGATTGCTGGCGTGTAGAGCGGCCAGTTCTTTTTCGAGCGTCTTGATCCGGCGTTCCTGTTCAGCCACTTGCTCGAGCTTGGCTTCTCGGTCAACGACCTCAGCCATCGGCTTCGTATCGACCTGCTCCAAGACCACTGCCGTGATGATCAGAATCAGGTTTCCGATCACACAGGCGAGGATGTCGAGAAAGGGAAAGAGCGAAACTTCCTGCTTTTTTCGTTCGCGGCGA
>CALAZQ010000047.1 GCA_937926325.1 uncultured Planctomycetaceae bacterium
GCCTTGAGGGCATCGGGATGGTCGGGGCTTCGGCCGAGATCGGCCCAGATCAGCCGAGGATCGACCCGTTTGTCGCCGCCGCGGGACCTGCTGGCCGCGGGATTCCACACCGGTGGCGGGCTGCCGGCAATGCGGGCCAGGCCCCCGTACCAGTCGCGGCGCGTGACCGGGCTGCCGTCGGAGACCACGTAGAGCGGCCGCGGTGCTGGCAGTGCCGCCACCCCGCAGACCACATCGGCGGCATCATCGATGTGGATCAGGTTGAGCCAGCTATCGGGGTCGGCCGGCAGTGGCCTGCCCGCTTGCAGGTCAGCCAGTCGCGGCAGCCGGTCGGGGCCGTAGAGCCCCGCCAGCCGCAGGCAAACGCCCGGGCCGAGGCGGTGGGACTGCAGCAAGGCCTCGGCTGCCACCAGCACACGGCCCGCTTCCCGGGTCGGTGACGGCGGCGTGGTTTCGTTGACGAAGCCGCCGCTGCCATCCCCCCAGACACCGGTTGAGCTGATGAAGATGACCCGGGGCCGGCCTGGCAGCCGGTCGAGCAGACGGCTGAGCCCCGTGACGTGCACGTCCTCGTAGCTGGCAGCAGCCGAGCGGTCGAAACCGACAGCCCAGAGAACGGTATCAACCTCGGGCAGTTCCGGCAGGCCGCCTGGGCCGGCGACGGCGACGTCTCCCAGCAGGGGCCGCAGGCCGATCGCTGCAAACTGGTCGGCCCGGGCCGGACTGCGGGTGGTTGCGAAGACGGTGTCGCCCGCCGCCAGCCAGCGGTCGGCCACCCGCTGGCCCAGGTAGCCGCAGCCGACGATCAGCCGGCGGTGACAGGCAGGATCGGGCCGGTCAGCCATCGAGCGGCTCCTTGCCGGAAGGAGTTGCTGTCGGCAGACCGGCAGCCTGCCGTTCCAGCCAGCTGCTCAGTATCACTTGGGCGGCCACGGCGTCATGCCGGGCCTTTTTGCGGCCCCGGGTGAGACGGGCCGGCCGCAGCAGCCCCGCCGCCTCTCGGGAGGTGTATCGCTCGTCCTGGAAGGCGACCGGGCGGCCAGTGGTGTCGCCGAGCCACCGGGCAAACCCTTCCACCTCGGTCGACATCTCGCTGCTGCGACCGTCGGCATGCACAGGGAGGCCGACCACAAAGCCGGCAATCTCCTCGCGGGCAACCAGTTCGCGGAAGAACCTTCCGTCAGCCAGGCGATCTCCTGAGGTCTCACGAACCTCGAGCGGGCTGGCAATCAGCCGCTCAGCATCGCAGATGGCGACGCCGATTCGCCGCCGGCCATAGTCGATGCCCGCGAGCCGACCGCTGGGCAGCGCATTCGTCATGGCCGCTGATCGCCTCCGGCCTCCGCCGGGACCGCGAAGCGACCTTCCCGCAGAAACCGTAGCGTCGCCGCCTGAACATCGGGATGCCGCATCATCCGTGAATGCCGCACGGGCAGCACGAGAAAGTCGTCGGCGCCGTCGAGCCTGGTTTCCGCGACCCGTACCACGGCATCGTCATCACCCTCGAGCAACACCGTGTAGCCGCGGTCGTCCCCCTTACCGCCGGCGATGATGCCGTATTCGAACTCGGGCGTCTGGAGCTGACGAGCGATCGTTTCCCAGTGCAGCACAAGTTCCCGGCCGGCCCCCGCAGCCAGTGATGCCAGCAGGCTGTTCCCAGCCGCCAGTCGGGCCAGGTCTGACCCCTGGTTCGGCGGTCCGAGCATCACCATCCGGCGGATCCGACTGGTGTCGTCCGGCTTGGCCATGCCCAGCCACCGCCGCACCACGAGGTTGCCCATGCTGTGCCCCACAAAGCTGACGCCGGTCACGCGAGGCAGTCCGGCCAGCACCTGGGCCAGCGAGTTTGCGTGGGTTGCCAGACCCGCCCGGGGGCTTGCATAGCCGAAGGTCATCACGGTTGCATCGAGGCCCGCCCGCAGGTGCTTCACGAGTGGCTGCATCGACTGTCGGCTCTCCCCCAGCCCGTGCAGCACAAAGACCGCCTCACCGGTAACCGGCGGAATCTGGCCGTTCTGCTCGAATCGTTCGAACCGAGCCCGGCATGCTTCGGGGCTGCCTGCCTCGACGACCCGCTCGGCGGGGTCGAGAATGCGAGCCTCGGCGTCCGCTGCACCGGCCCGCCGCTGGAGCCGCCAGTCACCGACGACCCGTTCGTCTGACCATTCCAGCCCTTCGGCCGCCGCCCGCATACCGTCGAACAGGCTGTCGATCCAACTGCCGCTGGCCGGCTTCGCCGGAGTGACGGCGATCTCGGCAGCTTCGGTACCTGCAGCGGTCAGGCTCACCAGAGTCAGGATCACAGCCGGCAGCACCCAGCCGCTGCTCCGGGGCGGCCCGATTGGATCCTGTGCGCTCAGAGATAGTCGTGCCATCCGCGGCTTTCCAGTTCGGTGACGACTTTCCGGACCTGCTCTTCGTGGCGGCGATCTGCCACCAGCGTCGCGTCCTCCGTGTGTACCACCAGCATATCCTCGAGGCCGAGCGTGACGACGAGATGCTCGTCACTGGTGTGGACAATCAGGCCACTCGACTCGAGGCCGAGGTGGCGGCCGATCACCGTGTTGCCGGCCGCATCGCCCCCACGCTGCCGGGCCACGGCCGACCAGCCGCCCAGATCGTCCCAGCTGAACGGTGCCTCGATCACCGCCACATCCTCGGCATGCTCAAGCACCGCATAGTCGATCGAAACCCCCTTGATGGCGGCGAACTCCTCGGCGAAGACCCGGTCGCGGTCCGGGGTGCCCCAGGCGGCGGCAATCGTCTGCAGGTGGGCGAGGCACTCGGGCTGATGCTTTGCGAGTGCCTCGATAATCGTGCTGGCCTGCCAGACGAAGATGCCGGCATTCCACAGGTAGGTGCCGGCGGCGACATACTCGCGGGCCACCTCCACCGGCGGTTTTTCCCGGAATTGGGCGACCTGATGGGCCGGTGCCTCGCCGTCCGCCGTCGGCAGCGGGTCGCCCTGCTGGATGTAGCCGTAGCTCGGCGAGGGCGACGTCGGCCGAATGCCGAAGGTCACCAGCCGCTTGGGAGTTGCCTCGACCAACGCGGCTGCCTGGGTGAGCGCGGCGCGAAAGCCGGCAGCCGGCTCGATCACATGATCACTCGGCATCACCGCCATCGTCGCCTCGGGGTCGTGTTCGAGCACGAGGAGGGCCGCCAGACCGATGCAGGGGGCGGTGTCTCGTTTGCAAGGCTCGCCCACGACGGCCTCCCGCGGCAACTCCGGCAGCTGCTGGTGAACCGTGTCGGTCAGCCGGGCGTTTGTCACCACCAGCGTGCGGGCCGGTGGGATGAGCCCCTCGAGTCGGCCGACGGTGTCTTGCAGCAGCGAGCCACTGCCGGCGAGGGGCAGCAGCTGCTTCGGAAGGGCGGCGCGGCTCGAGGGCCAGAACCGGGTGCCGGAGCCACCGGCCATGACGATTGCATGCAGCATGGGAGTTTCCACAGGGGCCACAACTATCGGGACGAACCGAGGTTTGTAGCAGATTCTGCAAAAACGCTCCGCACGGGGTTGTTGCCGGTCCGCCAGCTGCCGCAGGCGGCGTCCGTTGTGGGCCTCGCCCTCGAAGCCGGGAACGGAAGCGACCGGACCGCGGAGCAAGCGGTCTCGGGAGTTTTCCACTCACAGCGAGCGGTGTTCACCAGCTCGGACGACCTGGGGCTGTTCGATGCGATTGCCCGGCAGGCTGCCGGACGTGGCAAGCTGCCGCAGGTCGTCGTCGTCGAGGATGCTGCCGGTGTCGAGTTCCACATCAACGCGGTCAGCGACGGTGATGCCCGCGGCGGTCAGGTGTCGCCGGGCGTAGGCCACCATGGCCTGATGGACCGTCTCGGGGGAATCACTGGCCGCGCCGCTCGGGTTTTTGAGCGGAGCGAACCCCTCGGCCACCGCGACCTCGGCCACGGTCACCCGCTCAGCCAGCGGCATCAGGTCGAAGATGAATCGTTCAAACTTAAAGGCATTGGGTGACGCCGGCTCGATGAGCCGGCCCTCAGCATCGAGGAAGGGCACCTTCTTGTGGGCCAGATGCAGTGGCAGGCTGTCGGCGTCGGCGGCTGCCCGCTCGAGAAATGCCCGGTGAAACGCATGGATGGCAATACTGCCGGCATGGAACCGCAACCGCCCATCGGCAAGCCGTTCGGCAGCCAGGTCATCAGGCAGGTCGCTGTATTCGACCACCCGGGTGACGCCTTCCTGCTCCACCACCACGCCGACCCGTTCGGCGGGATCGGTCTTCAGGATGACCTGCGTGGAGAAGCTGGCGTCGGTCAGCCGATGCCGGCCAATAAACTCCGGGTCGAGCGGTCGGGCCAGCGGGTTGTCGACCTGAAAACTGACGATGGTTTCGACGCCCTGACGGGCGAACCAGCTGAGGCCGCCACTGCCGGCCAACGCGGCGAGCATGCCACCATGGCCGTCCGGGGCGACTGCAACATGATCGGGGGCGTCAAGCAGCAGCCGGCCGGTCGGGGCATCGACCGCCGGTAGAGTGCCCTGCTGAAACAGCAGCACCTGCTCAGGATCGAGCCCGCAGAACTCGTGCTGGTTCAGAAACTCGCGGGTGGCTGCGTCGGTGGCTGCGCTGGTCAGAATCGCCAGGGGTACCCGTCTGCCATACCGCCGCTCAACCGCTTTGAGCGGCCCCAGAAGCAGCTCAAACAGGGTCGCCCCCGAGACTGGCCCGACCGGAAAGGTGCCCTTCGGTCCGTCGAAGCCGAGCCGCGTTCCCTGGCCGCCCGCCATCAGAATCACCCCCACGCTGCCAGCAGCCAGGGCTTCTCTGCCCGCCTCAATCACCGCCCGCTCACCGCTGTCGAGGGGATGGCAGGGAGGGGTCTCGGCCGCCCGCAGGTCGAGCGGCGGGGCGACCGCCGCGGCAGACCGGCGGCTGGCCGCCAGCCGCTGGCAGTCGGCAATCTGCTTCCAGTCGAGGCCACGCAACTGCGTTTCCAGCCGGTCGCGGCCGGCCGCATCCAGCTGCTCCCAAAAGGCCAGCAGCTGCGGCTGACCAGCTGCCGCAACCAGATCGTGAACGGTGGAAGTAGAAGATGTCGGCATAGGGTTCCTCCGTCTTGGTCGGGCCGGCCCGTTCAACTACCCGCCACGGACCCAGAGCCAGAGCAGGAAACAGAGCAGGGGGAAGCCGAGGAAGATCAGCCCGTAGGTAAAGAGTGTCGTCCAGGCATGTTCGGGCCAGCGTGCCATCGGTCAGTCTGTTCGGGAAGGCGAGTCAGGAAAGGCGTGGGGGGGTGAGGCCGGCAGGCTGATCTGCAGGTCGATCGGGATGGCCACCGGTTCATCGGCCGGATCTTCCACCCGGCACTCCACCCGGATTCCCCAGGGCAGCACCTCGGCGGCATCGACGGCCACCTCAAGAGCATCGTAGTCGGTCGTGACGGTCACGTCAGGAATGGCCGCGAGGGCCGGGCAAAAGCCGATGTGCCCGGTGGCCAGACGGCTTTCGGCGGCGAGGGTCACCACCAGCTGGCCCCGCAGCTGTTCCCGGCCGTCTGCCAGCAGATACCGCTCCTGCCACTGCACCAACCGGCCGGCCAGTGCGGGGGGCCTGGGACGCGGACTGACAGGAGGAGAAAAAGCATCCGCCTCGGGAGGCGTGGCCCGCCAGACCGGCAACGGCCACCGCGGCAGCTCGGGCAGTTTCAGCCTCCCGACGGGCAGGTCCGGCCGCCAGCCACCCCGGGCCGAAAGGCCGGCTATTGCGGCCACCATCAGCAAGGCAGTGACCATCGTTTGCAGGCTGTGGGCCCAGAACAGTCCGACGGCAGCCAGGGTCACCAGCAGGCAGCCACGGGTCAGCCAGCCGACAAGCCTGCCGCCGGGCTGGGCGGCCGGCTGCCCCAGTCGATCCACCAGATGAATCAGGCCGGCTCCCGCCGCTGCCACCGCAATCAAGGCAACGACCGAGGCGGGGTTGTTCAGCCCGCCCGCCAGCCGGCGGCTGCTCACAATTGCCGTTGCCAGCACCAGCGTGCCCACCGCCAGCCACCGGGCCAGCGGAGTCAGCACAGCCAAGTCCTGCTGGTCACCAACCACTTCATCAGGCGAGGCAGATTGCGAAACAGCCGCAGTCATGATTGCCCGGGCAGTGGTGTGGTGAACCAGCAGGAGTCAGTTCGGCTGGGGCCGGGGTGCCTGCTTCAGCGAGTGTCAGCCCGCCGCGGCGGCTGCTCCTGCCGCTTCGGCCAGCGTCGCCGCCTTGTCGGTCTTCTCCCAGGGGAACTCGTCCCGGCCAAAGTGGCCACCGGCCGCCGTTCGGCGGAAGATCGGCCGCCGCAGGTCGAGGTGTTCGATGATGCCCCGCGGTGTCAGCGGGAAGGTTTCTCGAATCAGTTCGCAGAGCCGTTGGTCCTCGACCTTGCCGCTGCCGGCGGTATCGACATGCACGCTGACCGGCTCGGTGACACCGATGGCGTAGGCCAGTTGCACCTCGCAGCGGTCGGCCAGACCAGCCGCCACGATGTTCTTGGCGACATAGCGAGCCATGTAGGCGGCACTGCGGTCAACCTTGGTCGGATCCTTCCCCGAGAAGGCCCCGCCGCCGTGACGGCCCCAGCCGCCGTAGGTGTCGACGATGATCTTCCGGCCGGTCAGGCCGGCGTCGCCGTGCGGACCACCGACCACGAACCGGCCGGTGGGATTGATGTGGTAGGTGATGCCGCTGGTGTCGAGGTCGGTCGGCAGTTCCGGCTTGATGATCTTCTCGATGATGTAGCTCTGGATCTCCTCGTTGCTGACATGCGGGGCATGCTGGGTCGAGACCACAATCGTGTCGATCCTCACCGGCTTGTCCCCCTCATATTCGACCGTCACCTGACTCTTCGAGTCGGGCCGCAGCCAGTCGACATCGCCCTTCAGCCGGGCGTCGGCCAGCCGGTTGAGAATCCGGTGTGACAGGGCGATCGGCAGCGGCATCAGCTCGGGTGTATCGGTGCAGGCATAGCCGAACATCAGCCCCTGATCACCGGCGCCGATGTCCTTGCCCTTCGACTCGTCTTCATTGACCCCCATGGCGATGTCGCCACTCTGCTTGCCGACCGCGACCAGCACCGAGCAGGTGTCGGCCGCGATTCCCATTTCGTCATCGGTGTAGCCGACCTCGCGAATGACATCGCGGACAACCTGCTGATAGTCAATCGTGCCGCGGGAGGTGATCTCACCGGCAATCACCGCCAGGCCGGTGGTGACGAGCGTCTCGCAGGCGACCCGGCTGGCGGGATCCTGGGCCAGGTAGGCGTCAAGGATGCCGTCAGAGATCTGGTCGGCCAGTTTGTCCGGATGCCCCATACTGACCGATTCGCTGGTGAAGAGATATTTGCCGTGCGCCACGTTCGATGCCTCGTGCGAAAAAGAGAAGTCTGTCTGACGAGCGAACCAGCCGTTTACCGCCACGCTCACGAGCCTGCAGTATCGGGATTTTACCGGCTGCCGACAACCGGCAGCGGCGAATCGCCGGGCAGCAGCCGCAGCAGGTGGCTGACGGTGGTAGCCGTGCCACCACGATTGGCATCGATCACGCCGCGGGCCCGCTCGCCCATGGCGGCGGCAAAGTCGGGTTCAGCGAGGCAGTGGCCCACGAAGGCGGTGAGCGACACACCATCGGTGACAACCCGGGCGGCATCGGCGGCGAGCAACCGGGCCACTTCGTTGCGAAAATTCCGGGTGTGGGGGCCGAAGCAGACGGCGGCGGCGTAGGCGGCAGGCTCGAGCATGTTCTGGCCTCCCCGAACGCCATCCAGGCTGCCACCGACAAAGGCGATGGTCGCCACGCCCCACCAGGCGGCCAATTCGCCGGTGACATCGACCAGCAGAATGTCGGCGGGTGGTCCGGGCTGACCCTGCTCGTCAAGCTGGCTGCGGCGGTTCCAGCGGAGGCCGCTGGCGTCTGGCTGACGGAGCCGCTCATCGAGCCAACTGGCGAGGGCAGCGGCCCGCTCGGCATGCCGCGGAACCAGGATCAGCCGCAGGGCAGGGTGCCGGCCGCGCAGTGTCACGAAGGTTTCAACGGCGAGGGCTTCTTCGGGCTCCTGGGTGCTCCCGGCGAGGAAGACCGGTGTGGTCGGTCCAATGCCAGCCAGCTGCCGCAGGCGGCGAACCGGCTCCGCCTGGCGGTCACCGCCGACCCCGTCAAACTTCAGTGACCCGACCGCCTCGACTTCCGGAGCCCCGAGGGCGGTGAACCGCTCGGCGTCCTCGGGCGAGCGGGCCAAGACGAGACGCACCCGGCCCAGCATGGCCGCCGCCAGCGGCCGCACCCGCGAAAAGCCGCGAAAGCTCCGTGGGCTCATCCGCCCGTTGACGATCGCCACCGGCACGCCCCGCTCAGCCGCCGCTGCCAGCAGGTTGGGCCAGAGTTCAAGCTCGCCCAGCACCAGCAGATCGGGCTCGACCTGCCGGAGGACGCGGCCGACGGCCCAGCTGAAGTCGAGCGGGCAGGGGAAGGTGCGGTCAGGCCCGAATCGGTGGTTCGCGACGGCGAGCCCGGTAGTGGTCGAACTGGAAACGACGCATTCCACCATCAGTCCGGCCGCCCCAGCCTGACGGTTGAGTTCTGCCGCCACGGTGGCCAACAGCTGGACCTCACCGACACTGACGCCATGCAGCCAGATTCGTCGGCTGCCTGGGGCGGGTGGACCGATTGCCGTTCGCCCGAGAAACCGATCGAGCGGGGCGGCCACCGGCCGGCCACCTGACAGTTTCCGCCAGAGCACCCAGGGCAGGGCGATGACGGTCGCAACGAGATAGGCCAGATCGAGAGCCGGCGGCACCACTGCTCACCCCGCCGGCACGCTGGTCGAGCGGGCACAGCAGTTCTTGTATTTCTTGCCGCTGCCGCAGGGGCAGGGGTCGTTGCGGCCGACCTTCTGCCCAACATTGCGGATCGGCTGGACCGGGCCGGCTTCGCCACGGTCGGCGGTCGATGGCTCCAATGATCCCAGTGACGCCGCCGCAGGTGAGTCTTCGTGAATCGCTGCCGTCTCATGCCAGGTGCTTCGCAGGGCATCGTCTTCGACCTGTTCAATCCGGTAGACGATGTCGATGACCCGCTCGTCGATGCCCCGCCACATCAGGTCGAAGGTCCGCATCCCTTCTCGTTTGTACTCAACCTTCGGGTCAACCTGGGCATAGCCCCGGAGGCCGACGCTGCTGCGGAGGTGATCCATCGCCAGCAGATGGTCTTTCCAGGCGTTGTCGAGAATCTGCAGCAGCACCGCCCGTTCCATCCGCTGCATCTCGTCCCGGGGGGCCGCCGGCTGGTCATGCCGCCGGGCACTCGCCGCCATCAGCGTCTGTTTCAGCGTGTCGAGGTCGGCAGGGGCAACAGCGGTCTCGGTGAGGTCGGGGTCGAATCGTTCGCGGGCCCAGGCCAGCAGCCCCTCGCGGTCGAGCCGCCGCGAGCCGTCAGCCTGCCGGCCGGCAAAGTGGGCCAGACCGACCAGCACGGGGTATTCGATTTCCCGCTGCCGATACGCCGAACGTGCCTTTTCGCCGACGATCGCCTTGAATGCCTCAGGGTCCGGATCGGCCGCCGAAATGCCGGCCAGATCGTCGTCCGACAGCTCGATCCCAAACCGCCAGTCGGTCCAGGCTCGGGCCGAGCGGAGGCCGAAGTCGGGGGCCAGAAACCGTTCTCCCTCTGAGAGATCGGCCTTGGCGACGGCCTCGGCGGCCCGGTGCTGCAGCCACTCGGCCACATCGGCGCGGCCCACCCGCTTGAGGTCACGGTCATTCACCGAGAGCTTCCAGCGGGCGTTGGCAAAGCTGGCGAGCGCCGACCAGTTCCACTCACTCTCGTCTTCGGTCTCAGGCAGAGTCTCCTCGACCGCCTCAAAAATCTGGGCCTCGGCCTGGCGGGTGGCCTGGTCATGGGCCAGCCGGATCGCCTCGTCAGGGCTGAGGCCACGGAAGTCGGCGGCGTCAAGCTCGCAGGACAGCTGTGACGACGCCCAGCCGGCAAAGGTCTGGGCCCCGTAATCACGGTCGAGAAAGCTGTCGATGTGCTGGTCAATCTGTCTGTCAACCATTTCAAGAATCAGCTCGCGGCACTGACCGTCCCGGTCTGCCGCGTCGCCGTCTGCCGAACGCCCCTCAAGGATCTGCTGGCGGAAGCCATAGACCCGCTTCCGCTGCTCATCCATCACCTCGTCGTATTCAAGCAGGTTTTTGCGGATTTCGAAGTTCCGCTCTTCAACCTTCTTCTGCGCCGCCTCGACCCGGCGGGTGACCATCCGGCTTTCGATCGCCTCGCCGTCCTGCATGCCGAGCCGGGTCAGCACGTTCTTCACCCACTCACCGGCGAAGATCCGCATCAGGTCGTCTTCCAGCGACAGGTAAAAGCGGCTGCTGCCGGGATCACCCTGCCGGCCACACCGCCCACGTAGCTGCAGATCGATCCTTCGCGACTCATGCCGCTCGGTGCCGATGATCTGCAGCCCCCCCATTTCCCGAACCTGCTCCCCTTCGGCCTTCATGTTCTCGCGGGCGGCGATCTCGTTGATGAGACTGTCCCACTCATCCTTGGGAACATCGAGCCGGGTCGGGTAGGTGTGCTGCAGCTTGGCCCAGGCCATCGTTTCGGCATTGCCGCCAAGGATGATGTCGGTGCCGCGGCCGGCCATGTTGGTGGCGATCGTCACCGCCTGCAGCCGGCCGGCCTGGGCAACGATGTCGGCCTCCCGCTGATGCTGTTTGGCATTGAGCACCTGATGCGTGACACCCCGCTTGTCGAGCAGCGCCGCGAGCCGCTCGCTCTTTTCGATCGAGACGGTGCCGACGAGAACCGGGAGCCCCCGCCGCTGAATCTCTTTTACCTTGTCTGTGGAGATCGTCTCAGTCTGCTTCTCTCCCTTGGGCTGGAACTCATAGCCGGCTTCGGTTTCGTTGACGATCGTGCCGATCTTCCAGCTGCCGTCGGCAAGGCTGAGGGTGTCCCAGCGATTGATCCGCTCGATCTCATCGGCGACGGCGATCCACTTCTCCCGCTCGGTGCGGAAGATGACGTCGGGATGGTTGATCCGCTGCAGGGTGCGGTTTGGTGGGATGGCGATCACGTCGAGCTTGTAAATCTTCCAGAACTCGTTGGCCTCGGTCATGGCCGTGCCGGTCATGCCGCCGAGCTTGTTGTAGAGCTTGAAGAAGTTCTGCAGCGTGACCGTGGCGAGGGTCTGCGACTCTTCCTTGACCCGTACCCCCTCCTTCGCCTCGACCGCCTGGTGGAGGCCGTCAGACCACTGCCGGCCCGGCATCAGCCGGCCGGTGAACTCGTCAACAATCACCACTTCGCCCTGCTGGACGACGTAGTTGACATCCCGCTTGTAGAGGTGATGGGCCTTGAGGGCATTGTCGATCAGGTGGGGCCACTCCATGTTGCCCGCGGTGTAGAAGCTCTCGACGCCGGCCAGCTTTTCTGCCTGCCGCACGCCCGCTTCGGTCAGGTTGACCGTGTGCTCCTTCTCCTGCACCTCAAAGTGCTCGTCTGCCTTCAGTTGCCGGGCGACCTTGTCGGCCCGGGCATACTTGGTGACGTCGTCGTGGGCCGGACCGGAGATAATCAGGGGCGTCCTGGCCTCGTCGATGAGGATGTTGTCAACCTCGTCAACGATGGCGTAATGCAGCCGGCCCTGCGCCTGCTGCATCTGCTTGGCGAACCGATCGTCCCCGCGGGCGGCCATCCGCATGTTGTCGCGGAGATAGTCAAAGCCGAACTCGTTGTTGGTGCCGTAGGTGATGTCGCAGGCGTAGGACCGCTGCCGCTCGTCCGACTCCATGCCCGATTGGATGGCACCGACCGTGAGGCCGAGGCCCATGTAGAGCGGCCCCATCCACTCCATGTCACGGCGGGCCAGATAGTCGTTGACCGTGATGACATGCACCCCTTTCCCCTCGAGGGCATTGAGGTAGGCCGGCAGGGTTGCCACCAGCGTCTTGCCCTCGCCGGTGATCATCTCGGCGATTGCACCGGAATGGAGCACCATGCCACCGATCAACTGGACGTCATAGTGCCGCATGCCGAGGAACCGTCGGCCCGCTTCCCGGCAGACGGCAAAGGCTTCCACCAGCAGGTCATCGACCGTCTCACCAGCTTCCAGCCGCCGTTTGAATTCAGCGGTCTGGGCCCGCAATTCGGCGTCGGTCATCGCCTCGTAGCGGGGTTCGAGCGAATTGATGGCTTCGATTTTTGGCTCAAGCCGCTTGAGGTAGCGGGCGTTCGATGAGCCAAACAGCCCGGTGATGAACCGTTCAACGCGGCTGGCGAGGGCCGCCGCGAAGTTGCTCAGGGCGTCCCAGATACGTTCCAGTTGTTCCATGGTGGCGGTGTTTGGGGGGCGAAGAGGCGGCGGGACGGAGGCCGGCTTCCCGACGTCGCCAGTTGCCGGTCGAAAGCCGCACGTGCCTGCGGTCGGGGCACGTTTGCGACCGGCTTCTCAAGAACCTTATAACGGATTCTCGCCATGCGGTCGGTACAGGGTCAAGGCGACTCACGACCGCCGGCAGGGCCCGCGGCGGTATTTGTCGGCACCGGCGGCCCGTAATCGCCTCTTGCAGCAAGGGAATGGACATGCCCGGAATCAGGCTGGTTCTGCTGGGGATCGTGCTCTGGGGAGGGCTTGCCGGAAGCGTGGTGACTGCCGCTGCGGATGACCGCCCCAACGTTTTGTTCATCGTTTCCGACGACCTCAACAACATGCTGGGCTCCTACGGCGACCAACTCGCCCGCACCCCCCATCTCGACCGGCTGGCTGCCCGGGGGGTGCGGTTCGAGCGGGCCTACTGCACCTTCCCGCTCTGCGGCCCGAGCCGAAACTCGTTTTTGACCGGGCTCTACCCCAACTCCACCGGGATTCTCCGAAACGCCGAGATTTTCCGGCAGGCTATCCCCGATCAGGTGAGCCTGCCGCAGGCCTTCCGGCGGGCTGGCTACTTCGCCGCCCGGATCGGCAAGCTCTACCACTACAACGTGCCGCGAAGCGTCGGCACCAACGGCCACGATGACCCTGCCTCCTGGGAGCTTGAGCTGAATCCGGCAGGCGTCGATCGGCTGGAGGAGGAGCCAGAGATTTTCTCGCTTTCGCCGGGCAGGTTCGGCGGCACCCTCAGCTGGTACGCCTCCCCCAAAGCCGATGCGTTTCATACGGACGGGATGATGGCGGCCGATGCCGAGTGGGTGCTCGAGCGGTGTGCCCGTGATCGCTCGCGGCCGTTCTTTCTGGCGGTCGGCTTCTTCCGGCCGCACACGCCCTACGTGGCACCGCGGGAGCCCTACTTTGACTGGCACCCGGTTGAGCAGATGCCGGTCGTCACCGGCGTAGCGGAGGATCAGGCCGACCTGCCCCCGGCGGCCCTCGGCAGCTACAAGAAGGAGCAGGACAAACTCACGGACGAACTGCGTCGCCAGTGTCGGCAGGCCTACAACGCCAGCATCAGCTTCATGGATGCCCAGGTCGGTCGCGTGGTTGACGCGCTCGATCGGCTTGGCCTCGCCGAGAACACGGTGATCGTCTTCACCAGCGACCATGGCTATCACATGGGCGAGCATGGACTCTGGCAGAAGCAGAGCCTGTTTGAAGAGAGTGCCCGGGTGCCGCTGCTGATGGTGGCCCCCGGCATCACTCGGCCGGAAAGTGTGGCCGTTGCGCCGGTCTCGCAGGTCGACCTGTTTCCCACACTGGCGGAGCTCTGCGGCGTCACCGCCCCCGACAATCTGCAGGGCCAGAGTCTGGTGCCGCTGCTGAGCGATCCTCAGCAGCCCGGTCGTAACTGGGCTCTGACCCAGGTGGTCCGTCGTGGCAGGCAGGGGCGGTTCTTCGGCTATTCGCTGCGGACGCCGCGGTGGCGGTACACCGAATGGGATCAGGGCCGGGCCGGTCGGGAACTGTACGACCACGAGGCCGATCCGCGGGAATTGACCAATCTGGCCGACGCCCCGGCCCACGCCGAGGCCCAGGCACAGCTGGCAAGTTTGCTGCAGAAGGCGGTCGCCGGCACCCTGCCGGCCGGCGGGGTCATCCCAACGGTGAAGCCGGGGGGCTGGAATATCGTGCTCCCGCCCTGACAAGCAGCGTGGCAGCGGCCGTTCAAATCTCGGGTACGATGCGGGGCAGTCCCAGCAGCCTCAGATGTCGTGTTCCATGCCGCCCGCTTCTTTCGTCACCGTTCCGCCACGTGATCTGCGTGGGCAGCTGCTCTTTCTGGGCACCGGCACGAGTGTCGGGGTGCCGGTCGTGGGCTGCGGCTGCGAAGTCTGCACGAGTGATGATCCCCGCAACTGCCGCAGCCGGACGAGTGTCGTGCTGGGGCTGCCGAGGGGCACGCTGCTGATCGACACCACGCCCGACCTGCGGATGCAGCTGTTGCGGGAAGGAATCGGCACGGTGGATGCCATTCTCTACACCCATGACCATGTCGATCATGTCTACGGCCTCGATGACATCCGGCCGATCTGTTTTCAGCGGGGCGGGCCGCTGCCGGTCTACTGCGAGCCCCGGGTCGAGGCCCGGATTCGCCGGGCCTTCGACTATGCCTTCGAGCCACCGGCCTCGCCGGGCGGCGGCCTGCCGAAGATGACGCTGCACGAAATCGGGACGACGCCCTTCGACCTGCTGGGGGTGGCGGTCACCCCGCTGCGGCTGCGGCACGGCAGCTTTGACGTTCTCGGGTTTCGATTCGGTGACGTCGCCTATTGCACCGACACGAATGAGATTCCAGAGGCGACCTGGCCGCTGCTGGCGGACCTCGATCTGCTGGTGCTCGACTGCCTGCGGGCGTCCCGGCATCCGACGCACTTCTCGATTGCCGAGGCGATCGCCGTCGCCCGCCGGGTGGCTGCCCGTCGCACGCTGTTTGTCCATATGTCGCACGAAATTGATCATGCAGCCGTGGCGGCAGAGCTGCCGGCGGGGATGGAGCTGGCCCATGACGGCCTGGCCGTGCCCCTGGCCTGAGCCGGTTCGGCCATTCAGGTGGCGTCGGCTGCGGCGGTGAGCCCCCGCAGGATGCAATCCTTGACGGCGGCAACGTCGCAGCTGACGAGCACATCGAGATTCGGCTTCCACCGCCGGACCTGCCGACGGTCGATGACCAGCATGCCCGAGGTCAGTTCGCCGCTGGTCTCAACGTCGGCGGCCACGGTCTGCCGGCGGAAGAGTTCCGGGTTGGTGACCGCCACCAGCGAGACGACGTCATGGAGGTGAATGCCCTCGCTGCCGAGCAGTTGGCGGTGGGCGCGGAAGGCGTGCGGCAGCATTCGCCGCAGGATCCGTCCGGCTCGTGAGAAAGCGTCCGGCAATTGGTCGAGCATCTCAAAGCCGAAGACCACCTGGGAACTGGTCTCCAGCGGCATCAGCGTCTTGCGGCAGGGCTCCCGCACCACATGCCGAGCCGCCAGGGGGTCACAGAAGAAGTTGAAGTCGGCGGCGGGCGTTGCGCCGCCGCCGGCATGGAGGGTGCCGCCGCAGATCACCACCTCGCCGATCAGCTCGAGAATGGCCGGGTCGCGGCGGAGCAGCCGCGACAGGTTGGTCAGCGGGCCGAGGCAGAGAATCGTAACCTGTCGCGGGTTGGCCTTGATGGTCTCCCAGATCACCTTTTCTGCCGGGTGGCTGCCGTGCAGCGGCACCGTCGGCAGATCGACACCGCCGAGGCCGTCCGGGCCATGCATGCTGAAGGCCCGTTCGGGCAGGACGCCGTCGGCAGGGGCGATTCCGATCCGGGGCAGCCGCGGCGGATCGAGGGAGGCGACGAGTGCCTGCAGGTTGTTCGAGGCCCGCTCTGCCGGCACGTTGCCGCCGGTCGCCGTGACTGCCAGCACCTCCAGCCGAGGGTCGAACAGTGCCATCAACATTGCGACGGCATCGTCGATGCCCGGGTCAACGTCGATGATCAGCTTGCGTGGCATGGGCCAATCCTAACGCGGTCGCTGTAGTCCGGAAACAGGCCCCAGGAAAAGCGGCAAACGACTGGGGGCGAGTCCGTACGTTTCTCGTATCATGGTCGCAGACCACATGTCCAAGGGCTGAGCGAGTCAGGTATGGAGGGCGAAGAGTTTCCACTGCCCGCTTCGAGAACCACGATGAATCCCAATCAGGCCACCGAATTGCTCGCCCGGGCCGAGGCCGCCGAGGCGGCAGGTGAGACACTCAGCCGGGACGACATTGCCCAGCTGGTCGATGCCGTCCTCGACGGGGGGCTCGAGCCCGATGCCTTCGCCGCCTGGCTGACGCGGTCGGCCGACCGGCTGCCGGTGGCGGCCGAGGTCGCGGGTGTAGCCGATGCCCTCCGCCGCCGGATGCGGCCGCTGGAGGCTGCCGTGGCCCGCCCGGTGGTCGACACCTGTGGCACAGGGGGTGACGGCTCGGGCAGTTTCAACATTTCGACCGCTGCTGCTCTGGTGGTCGCGGCTGCGGGTGTCCCGGTCGCCAAGCACGGAAATCGGGCGGTCTCCAGCAAGACCGGCTCAGCCGACGTACTGGAACAGTTCGGGGTGCGGGTCGATGCTCCGCTGGAGGTGACCCGGGCCTGCCTCGAACAGGCCGGCATCTGTTTTTGTTTCGCCCCCGCCCATCATCCGGCGATGGCCGTCCTCGGGCCACTCCGCCGCCGGATCGGCCGGCCGACCGTCTTCAATCTGGTCGGGCCACTCTGTAATCCGGCCGCTGCTACGGTTCAGGTGATCGGGGTGGGCAGGCCGGGGGCTGAGCGGCCGCTGGCTGAGGCGGCCCGCCTGATCGGCCTGAGTCGGGCCCTGATCGTCTCGGCGGAAGATGGCGTTGACGAAGTCGGCCTGTTCGCAGCGACCCGGGTGATCGAGGTGACGCCTGACGGCCTGACCGAGCGGCGGTGGACACCCGAGGATTTTGGGCTGGCAACCGCCCCCCCGGCTGCCCGTCAGGATCTTGTCGTCAGCAGTGCCGCCGCCAGTGCCGAGCGGATCGGGGTGGTGCTGGCCGGTGCCCCGGGGCCCTGTCGCGACATCGTGGTGCTCAACGCCGCGGCTGTGCTCTGGGCGGCCGGCCGCGCCGAAGACCTGCCGGCGGCGAGAGAGTTGGCCGAGCAGGCCATCGATTCGGGGGCGGCGGCGGCAACGCTCAAGCGGCTGGCCGAGATGTCACAGTCGTAAGTCAGTCCTCACGACTCCTATTCAAACTGGTCCCGTGAGGCGACCGTGACCTCCAACGACAGGGGCTGGCCGTTGCGGAAGACCCGCAGCCGGACCCGCTCGTCGGTCGGGGTCATGCTGACGAGGCTGACCAGATGGTCGTCATCGTCGATCGGTTCGCCGCCGAACTCCAGAATCACGTCGTTGGGCTGAAGGCCGATCGACTCTGCCGGCGACCCCGGCGTGATGCCGGTCACCCGGGCGCCGACCGGCCGAATCATGCCCAGCCGGTGGGCCATCTCCAGTGAAAATGACTTGTCGAGGGCCACGCCGAGGTAGGCCCGCGAAACGGCTCCCTGTTCCACCAGCTGCCGGGCGACGAACATCACCATCGAAATCGGGATGGCAAAGCCGATTCCCTCATTGCCCCCGGAGTTGCTGGCAATGCAGGTGTTGAGGCCGACCACTTCGCCCCGCAGGTTGACGAGGGGGCCGCCACTGTTACCAGGGTTGATGGCGGCATCGGTCTGGATGAAGTTTTGAAAGCGGATGCCCCCCTCGCCGAGGTCGAGGTCGCGGCGGCCCTTGGCCGAGACGATGCCGAGCGTCACCGAGTGGGCCAGGCCGAAGGGGCTGCCGATGGCGAGCACCATGTCGCCGATCTGGACGCCGTCACGGGGGGAGAGCCGGGCGGTGGGCAGGCCCTCCTCGTCGAGCAGCATCACCCCGATGTCGGTGTCGGCGTCGGTCCAGACCCGGGCCGGCCGAATTTCGCGGCCGTCGTCGAGCCGGATCGTAATGTTGTCGAGTTCGGCCCGGTGGATGACATGCCGGTTGGTGATGACGACCGTCTGACCGGCAAGCTGGGTGATCACGCCAGAGCCGGCCTCTTCCTCGTCTTCCCGGGTTGTCCGGCCCCGACGGCTGGTTTTGCGGGCGTCGATGTGGACAACCGCCGGACGTAACAGCAGCGAGAGCCGCCGCAGCTGGGCCCCTTGCCGCTCGAACTCCCGGGCATCGCGGGCCACCTCATCGTAGAGGCGTTCCCGTTCGTCAGCGGAAAGTCGGTTGCCGCTGAAGGGATCGATCCGTTCAGCCCGACCGACGGCTGCCGGTTGGATCGGTCGTAACGACGTTGCCGGTTCTTCGGCAAGGGCGATACCGCTGGCCAGCAGCAGGCTCCCGAAACTCCACACGGCCGCTCGTTTGGGGCGGTGGCCCTGCAGTCTGCCTGTTTGTCTCGCTGCCATGGCCCGCCTTCCTCTCCGCGTCATGCTGCTGCCACCCGGAAGTATACCTCCGGGAACAGGGTGAAGCGGACTTCGGCAACCGGGGCAGCCGGCCTGGTCAGGAACTGACACGGCCCGATTCGGTGGCGAACCGTGCCCCTTGATCCTCCAGTTCCCGCTGGCAGCCGATGCACATCGTGGCATACGGCAGAGCCTGGAGGCGAGCCAGAGGAATTTTGCCGCCGCAGACCTCGCAGGTGCCGTAGCTGCCTTCTTTCATTCGCTCGAGGGCGGTTTCAATCGAGCCGAGTTCCCGGGCCTCGACCTCTGCGAGTTGCGAGCTGATCTCATCCTGGGCGGTATCGACGGCCGCGTCGATCACGTCCCCCGGCGATTCGCTGCGGAGTTCCCGCAGCAGCGTCAGGTCTCCGGCCAAGGCCCGCCGCAGCGCGTCTCGCCGCCGGACCAAGATGGCATGGAGGTTCAAAAGTGCGTCTTTTCGAGCCATGGTGCTGTTCCTCCTCCACCCGACGACGCAGCGGCTCGAAGGAGACACTGCCGCCAGGCGCATCAAATGATACGGGGCTGGCACCGGTTTGGTTTTGCCGCCGGTTCATTTTTTTCGATCGCTGCTGAGAAACCGGCGTTTTTCGCCTTTTCTCCCGCTCCAACCCTCTCGGCACTCGTCTTGCTCATCGGCATTGGCTGGCCCGGACTGTCGCGTGCAGCCGGCTGGCCGGCATTCAGCGGCCAGAGTTCCCAGTTCCCCGCACAGGTCCGGAACGGAAGCACCAGACGGTACCGTCCTCGGAGGCCAGCACGAGCCGGTCGGAGACGACGGCGGCCGACCCGGCAAAACTGCCACCGGCATCGAATTCCCAGCAGGGTTTGCCGTCGCTCAGCCGCAACAGCGAGATGCGGCCTGCCGTGTCGGGAACCACGGCGACCTCGATCGGCTCGGTACCAGAGACTGCGTCACCCACCGCTGAGATCACGATCGGCGAGGCATCGACTCGTCCCCGCAGGGGGTGCCGCCAGCGACGACTGCCATCGGCAACGGCAAAGGCTTCCACGACCCGGCCCCGGGAGCCGACCACGACCAGGCCTCCGGCAACGGCGGCACTGGAGCGATAGGCCAGTCCATTGGCGGCCGGTTGGTGGTCCCAGACCACTTTTCCAGTGACGAAATCGATGGCGAAGAATCGTCCCCCTTCGGTGCCGAAGAAGACTTTTGTTCCAGCCACCGCCGGTGTCGTGCCGGTGGGCCCACCCAGCTGCACCTCGGCCGCTGCCTTGCCGGTATCGACGGCGATGATGTGCAGCTTGCCGTCGCAGCCGGCCAGAAATGCTCGTTCTCCCTCAGGACTGGTGCCGACGGTCGGTGAGCAGCGGATCTGGTCGGCAATCTCGTGTGACCACACAGTCGCGCCATCAGCCAGCCGGAGGCACCGCAGCGTGGCGTCCTGCGAGCCAACGAGTACGAGGGGAGGCTCACGATTGGCCAGGATCGTCGGGCCGCCGGAGATTTCGCCGGTCGTCTCGGCGGTCCAAACAATGTTGCCGGTGCCCCGGTCGAACGCCCTGATCATGCCGAGGTCGTCACCAACGACCACGAAGGGAAAAGCCTCGAGCGTCGAGACGGCCGCTGCTGACGGAAAGCCCGAGTCGGCTGACCGGTATTCCCAGCGGGTTTCACCGGTGTCGAGTGAGAGGGCCAGAAACCCTCCGTCGAGGTCGCCCAGGTAGATCGTGCCCGCAGCGATCACCGGCGTAGCGGTGAAGGAGCGGCCCTCAAACTGCCGCTGCCAGTGCTCCACCAGTGGCAGCGTCAGCGTGACGCTTGAGCGGCCAGTGCCGGCGGGAGTGCCGCGAAAGACCGGCCAGGCGTGCGGACCAGCGGCAGTCTCCCCTGCCGGTTCAGCAGCAGCGATCGGCCCCAGCCAGCTCGGCAACACGATCGCGATCAGCATGAGTCGGCCTGGCAGCCACCAGCTGTTGGTGTGAGGGCGATGCTGCATCAGTGCGTCACCTGCCGGTACAGGACAGCGAAGTCGGCGGCGGTGCAGGGCCGCGGGTTGAATCCGCCGGTCCACTGCTCGGCCGCCGCTGCAGCCAACCGATCGATGTCGAGCGTTTCGGGGCTGGTGGTGAGGCAGGGGAGCAGCGAACGGTTCAGCCCGGCCCGCCCCAGCAATGCCTCGAGCCAGTCAGCCAGGCCGGGGGCCGACCTGTCCGGAATGTCTGCGTCGGCGGCGAGTTCGGCATAGTGGCCGCCGACCACTCCAGCATTGAACCGCACCACCGGCGGCAGCATCAGGCCGACAGCCTGTCCGTGGGCGATGCCATGCGCCGCCGTCAACGGATTGGCCAGGGCATGGGCCGCCCCGAGCATCGCATTTTCAATCGCCAGCCCGGCCCAGGCGGCTCCGAGTTGCACCCCCTCACGGGCCGCGAGGTCGCCGCCGTCATTGAGGACCGCCGGCAGATGGCGGGCCAGCAGCCGCCACGCTTCACGAGAAAAAAGCCGCGAGGCCGGGGTGGCGGCCGTACTGACATGGCTTTCGAGGGCATGGGAGACCGCATCGATTCCAGTCAGGGCCGTGACCCGCGGCGGCTGCGTCAGCGTCAGAAGTGGGTCGAGAATCGCGACCCGAAAGGCGGCGGCCGGATTCCCACAGGCGAATTTTTCACCAGTTACGGCATCGCTGATGAGGGCGAACGACTGGGTCTCGCTCCCGGTGCCGGCCGTGGTCGGACAGCCGATTGACGGCAGCAGCGGCAGGTGTGCCGTGCCACGGCCGCGGTAGTCCTGCATCCGGCCACCGCAGCAGAGCAGAAAGTTGATGCCCTTGGCGCAGTCCATTGAGCTGCCACCTCCCAGGCCGACGATCAGCTCGGGCCGGAAGGCACGGGCGAAAGCGGTGCCCGCCTCAACCTGAGTGGTGGTCGGGTTTTCCGTGAAGTCGCTGAAGACGGTGGTCTCGCAGCCGGCTGCCGCGAGGGCCTCCAGGCCCGCCTGCGTATGGCCCACATCGATCACGCCAGCATCACTGACCACCAGAACTCGCCGGCCACCGAGTTCGCTCGCCGCCTGCCCGAGTTGGGCGATCGTACCGGGCCCGACCAGCAGTCGGGTCGCTGCCCGAAAGCTGAAGGCTGTCTGTGCCGTCGGCACCGCGACGTCCGTGTCCATCGGTTCAGCCTGCTGCCGCGCCGGCCGCGAGAGCGCTGCCGCTTGCTGCGGTGATGTCAGCCAGTTGCAAGGCCCGTGAGCGGTAGAGGAAGTCGATGATGTTGCCCTCATGGGGCTGGAGCCAGTCGAGTTTGATCGTCGGGAGCGGCCCGAGGTTCAGCCGGTCGATCTGGGTGGAATTGATCAGGCTCTGGCGGAAGGCCTCATCGGCGGTGATGGCCGTGGCCACCAGCGTGGGACCGATCCGGTCGAGCATGGCCGCCTGCGGGCATTCGACCACGCTGGCAAATGGAAACATGTATTCGGCCCGGGCAATGTCGGGGTCGGGCGAACTACAGTGGGCGATCACCGGCCGCAGCCAGCCGCACCGCTCGCCCTCGACGAATCGGGGGCCATGGGCGGCGGTCGCGTGGGAGACGCCCGGCTTGTCGAGCAGCCCCTCGATCTGTTCCCAGATCGCCTTGGCCGCACCGGGGATGGTGAAGGCGGCCAGTGCTGCCTCCGGATCATCCGGTGGCTTCACCTCCAGCGGGCCAAGCCGCTCGGCCAGGGCGTCGGCGATCTCGCGGGTGTGGCGGCTGGCGTAGATCGCTGAACAGTTGATGCAGCCACGGCCGCTGTTGGCGGCGATGCTGTCGGCCATGACATCGAGATAATCTTCCCAGCGGTCCACACAGTCGTCGCCGAGTAGAATCTTGGAAAAGCCAGGGCCATGCACCTGGACAGCAGGGTTGCCCCGATACTGCTCGACAGTTTTGGCCGAACCGAAGATCATGCTGCGTCCACAGCCGGCCAGGATCGCCGAACCGACATCGGTCGGGCCCGGATAGAGGCCGATGGCTTCAGCCGGAATGCCGGCCTCGATCATCGCCGCCGCCATCCGATAGGGCGTCCAGGGTTCCTGGCCGCCCGGCTTGAGCAGCAGGCCGACCCCGAGGGCGATAACCGGCAGCCAGAGGGTGTGAACGCCGGGTGAGTTACTCGGCAGCACCAGCCCGAGTACCGGCGACTGGGCCTGATAGCTGACGACCACATCGCGGTGCTCGGTGCCGTACCCCTTCCAGAGGATTTCGGGCGGCAGGCCCCGGGAGAGGGCATCGAGCATCCGGTCCATGTTTGACAGCACGAAGAGGTTCTTCTTCATGTTGGCCCGGCAGAGGCTCTCCGGCAGGCCGGTCGTGGCCGACTGCTGCCGCACAAAGTCGTCGGGCGTCTGCGGCACCCCACCCACCTCGACGGTGCCCATTGCATAGAGGTTGCCGGCGGTCTGCAGCCGTTCAACGATCTCCTCCGGGTCAAACTTCAGCAATGCCTGCCGGGCCTGGGCGGCCTTGCGGAGATCGCGGCCGACGATCGCCCCACCCACCTGGCTGACCTCGGCCACCGGTTCGCCCGTCAGGAAATGAACCAGTCGGTTGCGTTCGAGCGACTCGTACGGCTTCCCGAAGCGAAAGGCGGTGAGGTGCATGATGAGTCCTTCGTTTCCTACAGGGAGTAATGTCGGTCACAACTGGATTTTACGAACTCCACCGAGAATCGAGCCGGAGCGACTGATGATGACGCCTGATTTGCTTTGATCGCGAACGGCCACTCAGTAGACACCGACGGTTGTGGCGGTGGCCAGTTTGTGAAAGGGCCGGACGCCGCTGACACCGTCCCAGGGATATTTGACGTAGGGCCGCTCCCGCTCGCCCTCATCCCGCTCGAGGAAGCCCGGCACAAAAGTCTCTTTGGTCAGTGTGGTCAGTTTGACCCGGCCCGTGCCGCCGTAGGGCACCACGCTGTTGGTGTCGTCAAAATCGACCAGTTCAATCACCGCTCGGGGCTGCGGGGCGTAGTAGGCGATGGTGTACCCATCTGCAGGGACGACCGGCCGTGAGGCGGCCAGCCCCATCAGGGTGTTGCCGTAGGTCGGGGTCATATACGCCCCGTCAAGCAGTTCCTCGACCGCAAAGCGGGTCCACTGCGGGGTGAACTCGGTGCCGCCGGAGAAGATCCCGGTAATGCCCACCTCACGGATCGTCGTCCCCTTTTTCTCGAGGGCGAGTGCGAGGGCTTCAAGCAGCTTCGGCGTTGTGAACATGCAGCGGATGTCGTGGCCAGCCTCGAGAATCGTGATGGCCTGATCGATGCAGTGCTGCTTGTAGGCCTCGAGATGCTCCATCCAGCCTTTCTGGATCAGCTTGATTACCCACCGCGGGTCGAGGTCGATGCAGAAGCAGATGCCACCGCGGTATTGGGCCAGATGTTCGATCGACAGCCGCAGCCGGCGGGGCCCGGAGGGGCCGAGCATCAGCCAGTTGGCTCCCTTGGGAAAATACTCTTCCGGCAGGGTCGCACTGAACTCTTCATAGTCAGTGCGGAAGTCCCGGAGGTTCACCCGCGACTTCGGCGTGCCGGTCGTGCCCCCGGTCTCGAAGACATAGGCGGGCTGGCCGGCAAAGCCCTTGGGAATCCAGCGGGTCACCGGGCCGCCCCGCAGCCACTCATCTTCGAAGGGGGGAAACTTCTTCAGGTCGTCGAAGCACCGCACCTCCGTGAGCGGGTCGAAAGGAAGCGACTCGGCATACTGCAGCCAGAAGGGTGAGCCGGTCGAGGGATGAAAATGCCAGGCCATCATTTCGACGGTGTGGGCGTCGAGTTTTTCCCGGCTGCGGGCGATGCTCTGCTCATCAGCCAGCTCGAAGACGGCTGGTTGTTCAGTGGCTGTCTCAGTGGTCATGGGGGATGGCTCCGGCGAGAAGGGCGGCTAAAAGAAGAAGAGCGGAGAGGGAGTGTCTGTCCAGTGGTAGCCCGCAGCGAGAGTGCCGGCTAGCTGCTGGCCGGTTTTTCATCTGGCATCGCCAGCTGGCTGAGCAACTGCATGACCCCGTTGAAGTGGGCCAGCCGGGGACCGTACCGGTCGATGAACTCGCCCAGAGCATAGTCGCTGTCGGCGAAGTCTTCGGCGTTTTCCGCCGCTTCCTCGGCCAGCCCCGTGAGAAACTCGGTGTGCACCTGCGAGAGGCTTTCGGCAGCCCGGCGGCAGGCGCGGGCCACGGCCGGGTTGTTCTCTCGCCAGGCTTTCAGTTCGGCTGCTCGCTGCCGCTGCTGGAGCGACACGTGCTTGAGCACCTCGCCGAGGATGTCGCAGGAACGCTTCTGGACAGCCAGCATCTCGCGGAGCAGAGCTGCCATCTCACGATCGCCAGTGACGCCCGCTGTGGTCGGCAGCGGGGTGGAGGAGGGCTCAGTGGTCGACGTAATGTCGATCTGGGTGCAGTGGGGCGGAAGGTCGGGCATGAGCTGGTGGTAAAAGGAGGAGACGGTACGGCGGTTGTTCCCACCGCGTTCCTCCCCCAACTGTACCGGTAGTCGGGCTCCCGTCCAAGGAACAGCCGCCGCAGACCCGGCGCAATCGCTACAGCCCGAACCGGCACCGGTGAGTCGGTAGACGGTATTCGCGGTGGTTCAAGAGTCACCGGTGTCTGCCCGATGGATGGATGCGGTGGGCACCGATGCCAATGGGGCAGGCGGCGGCGCAGACTCTTCAGGAAATGCTCAATGGGGAATGGCTTGGAATTGTCCGGCAATGTGGCGTTTGGTTTTCTGACGGTCTGCGATGCGGCAGCCGCCGGCACCTTCGGCGGCTATCTCTTGGTTGACTTGTCGGGGCGGCCGCTGGAGTTCCACTGCACGGCACCGGTGCGGGTGACCCGGGCCCAGGAGATTCTCTATGGCGCGACCCTCACCCGGCAGCTCCACGGCGAACAGATTGGTGGGCCGCTGCTCAAGGCAGCAACGATCAAGCCCGAGGCGGTGCTGACCGACCGGGAGTCGCTGCTGCATGCCCGCCCACATGCCCCCAGCCCCGTGGTGGTGGTGCGGCCCGGTTCGCAGGCGATCACCGACGGGGAGGCCGGCGAGCTGCGATTGGGTGGCTTCACCGTGCAGCCCCACAGCGATGATGCCGGCCAGTGGGAAAGGCTGCGGGAACAGCTGACGGCCCTAACCGCCAGCATCGAACTGGTCGAGCCGTTTGAACGAATTCAGGCCGCCATCGAGGAGGCACAGCGGCACTCGTGATGCCAGACCCTGTCCTTGCCACTACCACGAAGCCGCTGCTTGCGCTGCCCTCGGCTCAGGTGGCGTCGGTGACGCAGCCGGCCCTGCCGGTTGCCCAGACGCTGCGGCTGCCGGTTGCCTTGCTCGAGAGCACCGTGGTGTCGGTGCCGTTACTGGCAAAACCAACAACGATCTTCAGCCACCGCTTTGGTGGCAGCGACCAGCCTGCAGTTTTGCCACGCGATCGGTCAGACGCTGGCAGCGGCCTGCCAGCCGGCCGGCCGGCGTCAACGCGGCGGACTCGGGTTCAGCCGCCGCAGGATGTCGTCAAGCTTTCCGAGCGGCTCTTCTATCTGCTCCAGCCCGACCTTGAGACGCTGCTGGCCGGCTGCCGGATCGGTTTTCCGCACGAGCCCTTTCCCTTTCAGCTCGATGGCATGGCCTTTCTGCTGCCCCGCGTCGGCGGCATCCTGGCTGACGAAATGGGCCTGGGGAAATCGATGCAGGCGATCTCGTCCCTGCGGCTGCTGATCCGTTCAGGACAGGCCCGCCGGGTATTGGTGGTCTGCCCGAAGGGCCTGGTTTCAAACTGGGCCCGGGAGCTGTCGGTCTGGGCGCCAGAGATTGTGGTGGCCGTCATCGAGGGCAGCCCCGACCGCCGCCGCTGGCAGTGGTCGCTGCCCGATGTGCCGGTGAAGATCGCCAACTACGAGTCGGTGGTGCGGGATCGCGACCTGGTCGCCGAACT
>CALAZQ010000048.1 GCA_937926325.1 uncultured Planctomycetaceae bacterium
GATTCGGAGGGTATGCGAATTGGCCAGCGGTCTGACTCGAAATCAGATGCCCCGAAAGGGGTTGAGGGTTCGAATCCCTTGCCCTCCGCCTGCGACGAGCTTTGAGATCCGCCCCACGCCCCGCTGAGGGCGTTGTTCAGGCCCCCGAGGGCCTTCATCGGCGTTGCTGCCCGCTTCTGAGCCCTGCTGATTTCCACAGGCCGCCGCGGCAGTCGAACCAAATTTGAGGTTGCTCCGTACCGAGGGGGGTGCGTATTGTTAGGGAATCATGAGCGCGCCGTCCCGCGGCGGGTTCGCCTTCTGGGTTGGCGGTTTTGTTCCCGACTGCTTGGAGGTTTTATGAGATGCAGAGAACCCTGTTCATCGTGGTTCCGCTTTCAGCGGCGTTGCTTTTTTCGGGATTTGGCTGTGTTCGCGGCGATCGGGAACCTCTCGGGGTGACCACCGCCGCTGCCGCTGGCCAGGTCGGTTCAGGAGCCCGCGGGGTGTCGCAGCGGCAGCAAATCTCGTTACGTGCCCTCGGACGGATGCTCAGTGACGCTGAGCGTGGGGCCACTGAGAAGCCGCTTGCTGAAGGCAGCCGGAACGTGGCTCGCTGATTCGTGTCGGCCGCTCGTATTCAGTTGAGCCGGCGGTCAATCATCAGCGGGTCGCGCGAGGTTAAATCGCTGATACGCAGCGAGGCTCGGCCGGCCAGCAGGTCATCAATCAGGTCGCCCACCACCTCGGCCCGCCAGCCTTGCACCAGGGCCGGCGGAGGTTCGTTCTTGCTGTGGCTGAGCTTCCAGGCAAGCAGCTCTCGCATGTCGCTGGCTGTCCCGACGAGCGACGGGGCGATCTCAAGCTGGCGGCAGAGGCCCCCGATTGCCGTCGCCAGAAACTGGCCCAGCACATTCACCTGCGGCGGTGGCGCGCGGTGCTTCTCACCGCCTGGCAGTTCTTCGTCGGGCAGGCTCAGGCCCCGGTCGATCGCATCGGCAATTGCGGGCAGGATGTGCCGGAGGTCGGACCGCTGCATCCCTCTGACCGCGGCAATCTGTTGGGGATCGGCGCTCTTGCGTTTGCAGAGTTCCACGAGCAGATCGTCCCGCAGCACCCGCTTGGGCGGCATGTCACGGTCTTCCGCCACGCTGTCCCGCCAGTGCCAGAGCTCTCGGGCGACCGCCAGTTCACGCCGGGACAATCCGTTCAGGCCCGAGACCCGCCGCCAGCGTTTGCGGGTGAAGGAGGCCTCAACCTCCTCGAGCCAGTTGGCCATCTCCTCGGTCATCCAGGCGATGCGGCCCCGGTCTGCCAGTTTTCGTTCAAGCGTCTTCCAGAGGTCATCGAGGTGGCGGACGTCGTCGAGGGCATAGTCGATCTGGGCCGCGGTCAACGGCCGCTTCCGCCAGTCGGTGCGGGTCTCGCCCTTGTTGGTCGGCTGGCCGAGCATCCGCCGGACAATCGCGGCATAGCCGGCCGGATAGTCATGATCGACCAGCCCGGCGGCGACCTGCACGTCGAAGAGGTTTGCCGGCCGCTCGCCGATGGCGTGCAAAATAAAGCCCATCTCTTCCCGGCCGGCATGGACGACGGTGGTCCGCCCGGGATCGGTCAGCAGCCGCCAGAAGGGCTCGAGTTCCTTCACCTTCAGGGTATCGATCACCGCCAGCACGTCGCCGGCCGCCACCTGGATCAGGCAGAGCTGGCTGCGGTAGGTGTGCTCAGAGACAAACTCGGTGTCAAAGCCCAGCGATTCGTGCTCACCCAACCGCCTCACCAGGTCATCCAGTTGGGACTCGGTCGTGATGAAGTCGTGGGAGGCGGCGGCAGTGGCAGAGCGTTTCACCGAGTGAATCCGGAGTGGCAGATGGTGAAGGAATCAGAGGAAGAACCAGGCCGTGAGGGCGAAGACCGGCAACAAAACCCCTCCACTGTAAAGGAGATAGCCAAAAAAGCTTGGCATTCGCACGCCAGCCCCTTCCGCGATCGCCTTCACCATGAAGTTCGGCCCATTGCCGATGTAGGTCATCGCCCCGAGGAACACCGCCCCCAGGCTGATGCCCGCCAGCCGGCCTGCCTCGACCCCGGCGACCAGGTCGCCGTCCACCGGCAGCGACTGGGCCGTCTTGAAAAAAACCAGATAGGTCGGGGCATTGTCGAGCACACTCGAGAGCAGGCCGGTGGTCCAGAAGAACGCCGCCGGCGAACGGATGCCGAGGCTGGCGCCGTGCTCGTTCAGCAGGGCGAGGGCCGGCTGCATGCAGACAAAAATGCCGACGAACAGGGCGGCCACCTCGAGGATGGCGAAATAGCTGAAGCCGTTCTTCACACGGATGTCGGTCGAGCCGAACCAGAGGGAGCAGCCGACCAGGCCGAGCAGGACGGCCTCGCGGAGGAAAATCCAGGGGTGCCAGTCGGTGCCCGGAAGCGGCTTTGAGGGATCGAGCAGGGCGACGGCGAGGATCACGCCGGCCATCAGCGGCAGGTTGAGGCCCAAGCCACTGACCTGCAGCGATTTTGCCGTCGCCCGATCGATCTCACGGTCGGCGAGCCGCTCCTTTGGGTAGGCAAAAAAGCTGTCCCAGACCCAGTAGATTGCGAGCAGGCTGACGTTGACTGTCAGCCATTCCTTCCACAGCGAGAACGTCCAAAGGAAGGGCACCCCCTGCAAGTAGCCGAGGAACAGCGGCGGGTCGCCGATCGGCAACAGGCAGCCGCCACAGTTGCAGACCAGAAAGATGAAGAAGACCAGCGTGTGAACCACCCGCTTTCGTTCGTGGTTGGTCTCCAGCAGCGGCCGGACCAGCAGCATGGCGGCCCCGGTCGTCCCAATAAAGCTGGCCATCGCCGCCCCGAGGGCCAGCAGAATGGTGTTGGTGGTCGGGGTTGCCTGCATATCCCCCTCAATGCGAACTCCTCCGGTGACGCAGTAGAGGGCGAACAGCAGTGTGATGAAGGGGACATACTCGGCCAGCAGGGCGTTGGCCAGTACGGTGCCGGCAATTCCCCAGGAGAGCCCTGTGGCGGCCGGCTCGACCACGCTGTGAGCCGGGAAATGCCGCTCGATCGCCTCCCCGTGCAGCAGCAGGTAGTAGGCGAGCGTCACCAGCCCCAGCGAGGCGGCCACCAGCAGTTTGCTGGAATTGAACTCCCACCAGTGGGCCAGGGCCGGAATCAGCGGCAGTGCCGCGATCGCCCCGAGCAGGAGCACGAAGGGGATGACGGCCCAGGCGGGCGGCGGCGGCCCGGCGGCGTGGTGGGCCCCATGGTCGCTGTCGCCATGGGCTTCTGGATGCCCCTCAGCGGGATCATCGGCATGCCCCGCTGCCTCGGTGGCAGATCCGTTCGCAGGTTCGGGGTGATCCCCGTGGCCGGCCTCGCCGGCGGGGTGGTCGGCACTGTCGTGGCTGGCAGCAGCGTCGTCGTGGTGGGCCGCTTGTGCCGCCACCAGCAAATCACGACCATGCTGTGGAACACCGACGACAACCGCTGCCACGTAGAGGCCGAGGGCTGTGGCGATGCCCGCCAGGGTGGTCTTCGAACTCCGCCGGATGGCGGCGGTTGACGGTGCTGTGTCGTGCATGGTGTCCTTCCACTGTCGGTCACGGCGGCAGCCGTTCACCACAAATCGTCTCGCATTCTATCAAAACTTGGGTACCTGGCTGACCGTGGACACTGCAGACGCCCCGCCGCTGCATCAGGCCGCTCACGCCGCCGCTGTGGGCTGGCTCGGGCCGAACCGTCGCCTGGTCGTTCTTTTCAGTCTGGTGGCCGGGGGATTGTTTTGTCTCGCCGTGGCGGCTGCTGCGGCGGCGACCCAGACGGCTGGCGGCTGGCGGCTGGTGCTCAGCGTGCTGGCGGCTGGTATCGGCCTGTTCACGGTCGCGGTGGTTGTGGTGGCGTGGCAGGCAGCCTTGCCGCGGCTGGCGGCCCGCGGAGACATGCTGCTGGTGCCGGTCGGCTCGCTGCGCATTGAGCAGCTGCCGCTCGACGCCGTCGAGTGCTTTTTTCTCGGCAGCCAGCGGCTCGACCGGAGCGGCAGCCCGACAGCCGGCGATGACCCGGCGTTTCGGGTCGGCACGCTGGTGGTACGGGTGGCCGAGCGGGCGGCCAAACGGCATGCGGACGAGTGGACAGCCCGCGGCATCTTCGCGGCCTGGGAGGATGGCTATCTCGTGATTGACGGCCGCTGGACCGAGCCGCTGACGGTTGAGACGCTGCGACGGGTCAACGGCCGTCTGGCGCAGGCCAAGCGGGCCCCCGTGGTGGAGGGCTGCCGGTCGGCCAACTCCGCCGGAGGCTGCGGGGCATGAGTGGCCCGGCGTTGCTGGTGAGTGTCCGCGACCCGAGGGAGGTGGCGGCGGCTGTCGCGGGCGGCGCGGCGATTATCGACATCAAAGATCCCAGCCGCGGGTCGCTCGGCCGGGCGTCGGCCGCCGCGGTTGCTGCCTGCGCCGCGGCGGTGCCCCCTCAGCTCCCCTGGACCTTTGCGGCCGGTGAACTCCGGGATCTGGCCGGGGCGGCTGCCGGCCTGCTGGGGCGGCAGCTGGTCGGACTCGTTTCGCAGCCAGCGGCGATCAAGTTTGGGCTGGCCGGCTGCTGCGGGACCGACTGGAGCGAATCGCTCGCCCGCGTCGCCCGGCAGTTCCCTGTCGCGACGGCGGCTGTGCCGGTTGCCTATGCCGACGCTCGTCGGGCGGAGGCGGCCCGGGTCGATGACGTGATCGATCAGGCGGCCAGCCGGGGCTTTCCGCTGGTGCTGATCGACACCTTTGACAAACAGGCCAGCGGCAGCCTGCTGGAGCTGGCAACGGAGGCGGAACTCAGGGCCTGGGTGGCCCGGGCCCGGGCGGCCGGGCTTGGCCTGCTACTGGCCGGTCGGCTCACACTGGAACAGATTCCGATCGTGGCGGGCTGTCAGCCCGCCGCCGTCGCGGTACGATCAGCAGTTTGCGTCGGTGGCCGCCTTGGGCGGATCGACCAGACCAGGGTTGCGATTGCGGCCGAGCACTGCCGCCGCGGAAGTGATCCTGCAGTGTTCGACACAGGGCAGCAGCAGCTGCAGTCGGTTCTCCGGAAGGGAGTCAGTGGATGAAGACATTGGAGGTGCGGCTGCCGCACAGTCTGGGCGCCGAAGCCGTCCATCAGAAACTCGATGCGGCGTTGGTGAAGGCCCGGGCCCAGTACGAGCAGCAGGTCGGCCCGATTGACGCCTCCTGGGAGTCGGACGATCGGTTGAAGGTCGGCCTCGCTGTTATGGGGATGCGGTTCGATGGCCAGATCGACGTGCTGCCGGATGAACTGGTGGTGAAGCTCGACCTGCCGATGATGGCCTCGATGTTCGCCGGCAAGATTCGCGAGGGCATCGAGCAGCAACTGGCCGCGTTGATCAAGGCGTGACGCCCGGGAGGGGGGCGACGGTCACCGTCAGCATGTCGTCCTCGATGGCCCAGGTCAGGTTGAGCGGAGCGACGATGGCGTCAAGCAGACCGTCACGGTCGACGTCGGCAACTTCCAGCCTGATGATTTCGCGGGGGTCGATGCCCCGCCGCCGCAGTGCCGGCCGGTCGATCTGGGCCGCAAGGCCGAGCTGTTTGGCGACGGCGGCAAGCAACTCTGCAAACGGGGCTGCCACCCGCAGTGTGTAGCGGCTGGTCGCGGGCTTCGCCGGCTGTCGGCGGGCGCTAGTGGGAGGCTGCGGCTGGCTCGCGGGGGGAGTAGTGGCCGAGTGGTCACCGGAAGCCTCCGGCAATGGGACCAGCGTTCCCTGAAGGCGGGCCTGCCCGCGACCGGTTCCCTGCCAGTCAATTCGCCGGCCGTATTGCATGCTGATCAGGCCGAAGCGGTCGACCAGCGACAACGGCGGCAGGCTGTTGGCGGCGAGGTGATCGTGGGGGATCGTCTGCGCCAGTCCGGTGAGTGTCAGCGGCAGCCCGCTGGCTGTGGCTGCTGCGACCAGCTCCTCAAGCAGCTCCGCTGGTGTCGCCCCGGCCGGCCAGGACCAGGCAGCCTTCGCCTCGAGCCGGCGGCGAACGCCGAGCGGCAGCCGCCGCAGCGTCTGTTGTTGCAGCCGCGCGGCCGCGGTGATGCGGCCGGCCTCACCCGCCGGGACGAGCCAGGCCGACGATTCCAGTACCGCCAGCTCCGCGTCAACCGTCTCGGCCAGTCGCCCGACCGCCGCTGCCAACGGCTCGCCGCGGCAGTCGAGGCTGACCCGCTGCGTCGGGTCGAGCCGGCGGTCGAGAATCAGCGGGACGCCGGTGGCGGCCTGCAGTCGCGCGACCAGGGTTCGCAACGGTAACTGCTTGAAGGTGGCCTGGATCGGCTGATCGAGCGGGGCAGCGTGGGTGACACCGCCGCCGACGAGCAACGCGGCAGTCGCAAGCAGCAGCGGCAACCAGCTGCACGGCTGCCGTTGCCCGGCTGCTGCTGAGTCGGTCTTCACAAAAACAGCGGCTGGGAGAAACACTAGCAATCACCATGGAGGTTCATGAACCAGCATCGAGCGGTGCGGCCGCTTGCCGGGATGGCACGCGGCCGACCGTCGTCGTTCTCGGCGGCGGCATCAACGGAGCTGCCCTGGCGCGGCAGCTGCTCCTTGCCAATACCAACGTCGTGATCGCCGACACCGGTGACCTTGCCAGCGGCACCACCGCCTGGTCAACCCGGCTGATCCACGGCGGCCTCCGCTACCTCGAATATGCTGAGTTTGACCTGGTTCGAGAAAGTTTGGCGGAACGCAATCGGCTGGTGCGGCTGGCGCCCCATCTCGTCCGGCCACTGCGGTTCGCCATTCCGCTGGCCCGCCGGGGGGGCGGCCTGCTGGCCGCGGCAGCCCGATTTATCGGCTGGGAGTCGCTGGCCCGGCAGCTCAGCGGTGGTGGCCGCGGCAGCCTGGCGGTCGGCATCGGCCTCTGGCTCTACGACCGCTTTGCCAACGACCCGGCCTGGCCTGCGCATCGGATGCACCGTTCGACCGCAGCCGGGCTGCCGCGGGTCGATCGCCGACGGTTCCCGTTGGTGGCCACCTACTTCGATGCCCAGTGCCTCAGCCCCGAACGGCTGACGGTTGAATGGCTGGTGGACGCCCGGGGCTTGGCCGCTGAGCGGGGGAGCAGCCTTCACGTCCTGCCGCACCACACCTGGCGGGTACTCAAGGATGGGGTGCTGGCGTTCACGCCGACCCGATCTGCCGCCACGGCGGCAGCAGAAGTTTTTCGTGTTCGCCCCACGGCGATTGTCAACGCGACCGGCGCCTGGGTGGACCAAACCGTTGCTGCCTTGACGACGGCCGCCGGGCCGCTGCCGCCGACGACTCAGCCGCAGCAGTTCATTCGCGGCACCAAGGGCAGCCATCTTGTCATCGACAACCGCCGGCTCCGGGAGGCGTTGGGTGGTGAGGGGGTCTATGCCGAGGCAGGTGACGGCCGGCCGATCTTTGTCTTGCCGTTCATGAACGGTCAGGTGCTCATCGGCACCACTGACATTCCTTTCGCGGGTGATCCCGGTGCCGCCCGCACCGAGCCGGCCGAGATTGACTATCTGTTGGCGGCGGTGGCCGCCATTGTTCCCGACTGCCCGCTCAGTGCCGCCGATGTCGTGCAGCATTACTGTGGGGTTCGTCCGCTGCCGGGGCCCGATGTGACCGGCAGGCAGGCCGGTTCACCGGGGGCGGTGACCCGTCGGCATCTGCTGGTACGGCATCCGCAGGCCACGCTGCCGACCTGGTCAATCGTGGGGGGCAAGCTGACAACCTGCCGCAGCCTGGCCGAAGCGTCGGCCGGCGAAATCCTGCACACGCTGAATCTTCCGGCTGTTGATCCGCAGCGGGAGCGGCCGCTGCCCGGGCGGCTGCCGGCGGACGATCTGCCGGCCTGCCGGGCAGCCACGACTGCAGCGGCTGAAGCAGCGGGTGTCCCGCCGGCGAGCCTGGCCGCCGCGGTCGAGTGGACGCTGCAGCTGTTTGGCAGCCGCAGTCCCGACGTGTTCAGCCTGGCGGAAGCGTCGGCGGCCTACCGCGGGCTGCCGCCCCTGCTGGCTGATAGTGGCCTGCCGACGGCAGCGGCGGTCTTTGCCATCGAGCAGGAGTGGGCCGCGACGCTGGCCGATCTGGTCGAGCGGCGGCTGATGCTGCTGTTTGACCCGGGGTTGTCGCAGGCAACCCTCACGGCGTTGGCCGAAGTGCTGGTGGCAACAGGGCGGCTCCAGGCCGACGACGTTGCCGACGCGGTAGCCGCCGAAGTCGCCCATCTGCAAAACTGCTGCGGGAAGCAAGTTGAACCAGTCGCGGATCAATCAGGTCACGGCTGAGGCAAGCGGGTTTTTCGATCACCGCGAAGGCACGAGGGCACGAAGAGTGGTGGTCTGCGATCTGTCCTTGCCGATTCGAACACCTTCGTGTGCTTCGTGCCTTCGTGGTGAATGCTCTGCCCTGATTCAAGAAAGAGAGCCGGCATGATGGGGCCAGAAAAACGGTGCGTGCTCGCGCTTGACCAAGGCACCACGTCGAGCCGGGCGATTCTGTTTGATGCAGCTGGTCTGCCGCTGGCAATGGCCCAGGAGACCTTCCCGCAGCACACCCGGCCGCTGGCCGCTGGCGGCCCTGATGGTGATCTCGATCAGGCGATCGTCGAGCATGACCCCGAAGATCTCTGGCGGACGCAGCTGGGCTGTGCCAGTCGTTGTCTGGCTGAGGCGGGGGTGCGACCGCAGGAGGTGGCGGCGGTCGGCATCACCAACCAGCGGGAGACGACGATCCTCTGGGACCGGGCGACCGGCCAGCCGGTGGCCCCGGCGGTGGTCTGGCAGAGCCGGGTCTCGGCGGCGATCTGTGAGCGGCTCAAGGCGGCGGGGCATGAGCCGGTGATTCGCCAGCGAACCGGGCTGCTGCTCGATCCGTATTTTTCCGCCACCAAAATCGTCCACCTGTTCGAGACGCATCCCGGCCTGCGGGAACGCTGTGCGGCCGGTGAGGTGCTGTTTGGAACGGTCGATAGCTTCTTGATCTGGCGGCTTACCGGCGGGCGGCTGCATGCCACCGATGTCACCAACGCCAGCCGGACGCTGCTGTACGACATCGTCGCCGGTGACTGGTCAGATGAGCTGCTGCAGCTGTTCGACCTGCCGCGGCAGATGCTGCCCGAGGTGCGGCCCTCGGCTGCTCTCTTCGGTGAGGTGGACGAGCGTTGGCTGGGCGCTGCGATTCCGATTGCCGGCTGTGCCGGGGATCAGCAGGCCGCCGCCTTCGCCCACGGCTGCCACCAGCCCGGCGATGCCAAGACAACCTACGGCACCGGCGCGTTCCTGCTGGAGGCAACCGGCGCGACACCGGTGCTGAACGCTCCCGGCCTGCTGGCGACGCCGGCCTGCACGACTGGCGGGCAGCCGATGGAGCAGACCTATTGCCTAGAGGGGTCAGTGTTCGTCGCCGGGGCGATTGTCGGCTGGCTGCGGGATGGTCTCGGCCTGATTGAACGCTCAGGCGACATCGAGCCGCTTGCCCGCAGTGTGCCGGATGCCGGTGGCGTGATGCTGGTGCCGGCCTTGGCGGGCCTCGGCACCCCGTACTGGGATCCGTTCGCCCGCGGGCTGATCATCGGGCTGACCCGCGGCACGGGGAGGGGGCAGATTGCCCGGGCCGCCCTCGATGCGATCGCCCTCTCGGTCGCGGATGTGATCGGCGGCCTCGAGCAGGCCAGTGGCTGCCGGCTGAACCGCATGCGGGTCGACGGCGGGGCCTGCGTCAACGACCTGCTGATGCAGATTCAGGCTGACGTGCTCGGCATCCCGGTGGATCGCCCCGCCGTGCTGGAAACCACCGCCTTAGGCGCGGCGATGCTGGCGGGGCTGACGACCGGTTTCTATGCCGACGCCGCGGCGGTGGCCGCTGCGATGGCGATTGAGCAGAGCTTTGAGCCTCGGCTTGACCCGGCTGCCCGCGACCGTCTGCTCGACCGCTGGCGGACCGCCGTCGATCGCAGCCGGGGCTGGGCCCTCCCCACCACTGGCTGAAGGCGGTTCGCGAACTGTTATCGCAGGACCGTGCCACCGTCCCCGACGGTGGTCGGCTGTTCGGCAAGCTGAACGCGGCTGGTGTACCGCTGCGGGTTGGCGGCGAACGCCGCCCGGCTCTCCGGTGAGGCAAACAGGTAGATCCGCTGTTGATAGGTCACGCCGTAGCGCCGCTCTCCGGGCAGCGAGGTGCCAGAGTCGAAGGCTGCCACCGGATCGTCGCCCGAAAGGGCCGGAGCGTAGCGATCAGGATCGGCCAGGAAGGCCTGCTGTTCCTCCAGGCCGCGGAACAGATAGGTGCGGCCCCGGTGCCGGGCACCCCAGCCGGCCTGACCCTCGACCCAGTTGCCCGACTCAACCAGCGTGACCGGGCAGTAGCCCTCCAGGCCGAGTGGCATCGGCGGCTGCTCGATTGCCTGGTTCGCGGAGACTGGCTTCTGGGCATAGCGGGCGGTCGCGACCCGGGGTGACTGCTCGGGCTGCGGATTTGGTTGCTGTTGAGGCGTCGCCGGCTGGTCTTGCTTGAACAGCCCGAAGGGATTGGTGATGGCGGCCAAGACGGGGTTGGGCTGTTTCGGGCTCGGTTCCGTGCGGCTCTGTTCCTGCTGAGGCGGTGCAACGGCAGTTACCGCTGCCCCGGAGGGCTGGGCCGGTGCGGCTGCCAGTTGCTCAGTGGAGGTGGCAGGCGGAGCGGCCACTGTTGCCGGGACCGGCCGGGATGCTTCGGCAGCCTGCGGGCTCGGCTGCGGGGCCGATTGCAGCCACGGTGCGGCCGAACCGCCGGCCGCGGGGCTGGTGCCACTCCTCTCGGGTTCAATCAGGCCGCCGGTGACTGCCGGCGTGGCCGCGGCCAGCGTGGAACTCGCCGGTGTCGCCGTCGCGGCTGGCTGCCAGGGACGTTGCACTGGCTGCCGGGGGGAGGCTTGGGAGAACTGTCCCGGCTCGGCGGCCCACGGAGCGGAAGACGGGGCCGGTTGGCCAGCTGTCGGCTGCGATTTCTCGATGGGCGGTGGTGCAGCCGGTGCGGCGACCGCGGTTGCGGGCGGCCTCGGCTGCGCCCCGATCGACGCCATCTCAGCGATCGGCTGTTCGTTCAGTTGCGGCGGTTGTGGCATCGCTGGTGATGCTGCCGCGGTGGCGTACATGCTGCCGGCAACAACCGCTGGCGGCGGCAAAACCGCTGCCGTCGGCGGCGGCTGCCGCGTGGGGAGGGCCGGCGACGGTACCGCGGTCGCAGTGACCGGCGGGCTCGGCATGGGCGGCTGCGCCGGGCCGGCGGCGGCAAGCTGTTGCTGTGGCGGCGTGTCGGCAGTGGCAAAATGTGACAGCCCGCGGACCTTGGCGGCGATCTGGCCGACCGCACCCGATTCGGTGGTTGGTCCGGTGGCTGCTGCATCGGCCAGTAGCGATCCAGCCGTCGAGAAGTCGTTCGCCAGTTCGGCTCGCTCAGCAACCACCGTGACGGTTCCGGCGATGGCCTCTGCCGCCGGCGAATCGGAGTCATTGGCGGGAACCTGCTGGAGCCGGCGGGCGACAGTGGCAATGAACAGCCCGGTCGAACTCGGGCATTCAAACCGGCTGATCACACTGCCGTCGGCTGCCAGGATGCAGCCACCCGGAACGTGGCGAATGCCCAGGCTGTTGGTTGTTTCGGGATCGTCATCGACGTCGATGAGCACCGGCTCGAAGCAGGCGTTGAGCAGGGCGACCGCGTCGGGGTCGGTGAGCACATGCTTTCGTAACTGGGTCGAGGCCGGGCTCCAGGCTGCGGTGAACAGGACCAGAACCTGACGATTTCGCTGGGCCGCCGCGGTGGTGGCCTGTTCGAGCGATCGGTGCCAAGAAACCGGGCCTGATTCACTGCCACTGGCCGGGCCGCTGGCGAGCGTCAGCCCGGCCAGGATCGCGAACCCGAACAGTCTGGCCACGCTGCCGATGGGCAGGCGGCCGACTCCTCGGCCCGTGGTGAGCTGGCCGGCCGGCGGCCAGGGGCCTGTCGGCGGAAGAGCGTGGTGCGGGCGGTCTGGCGTCAAGCGAATTCCGAACATCGTCGCAGCCTCTGCATGGTCGTTCCACTGCCGCTCGGGGGCGGCTGATGCAGGTTGTATCGGTCGAATCCGTCAGAGAAATCAGGCCTGAATGAACAGAAAAATCAATTTTGACGGCTGGCGGGGGAGCCAGGGCCCCCAGCTTCACCAGACTGCCACCGGCTTTTGGCTTGGCGGGGCGTGCGAATGGCTACTTGACTGAACCTGGGCCGGCGGTGATACTTTCCCTCAAGTGATGCTGCGGGAAGCTTGTATGAGTAACCAGCGGTCTTCGCCAGGGCCCTCGGTGGTCCGCGGTGGGTTGCCAGTCGGTGTCTGAATCGGAACTTCCGGATCACGCCCGCGACGGCAGCACAACTACCCCGCTTGGTTTGGTCGGTTCCGTCCGGTGCGGCGGATGCAGCAGGGGCGGGTCGGAACGTGGGGCGACGGCTTTTGCCCGCCCTCCTGCCTTCAGGGCGACTCGGTTCCGGCAGCCTGCTCGCTGAGGCGATCGACCTCGTTTGAATCAATCTGGGAAACCGGAAAAGGTTTATCCCCTTCACAATGCTCCTCCGGCACCGGAAAACATGCGACAGCATGGTGCTGACCACAGCCGGGGGGTTGGTCGATTGTCGCAGAGCATAGGGTGCCCCCGGCGAGTGACGCTGCACGAGTGGCGACCGGGTGGTAGGCAGGTTCTCGACGGACAAGTTGGCGCGGCTTTGGGCCGCGATCGAAAGGCTCATGTGTACTCGTTGTCGCAGTCAACGAGGCCCCGGTTCGGTCGATTTGAGCCGGTTTGTTTTCCTGGAGAGTGAATGAGGAATATGGCAAAGCGGAGACGTTCCCGATCGGGTGGTCGGCCCGGTTACGGTGGTGGCGGACAGCAGGGAGGCCAGGGCGGCCGACGGCGGCGATTCCGTCGCGGCGGCGGCGGACCGGTGGCGGCGGGTGCCGGCGCGGTTGACATGGAAGGCGAGGGCATGCGTCCGCCCGATCTCGAGCCTGAGGTGTCGGAGAACGGCGAACCGGTGCCGCTGGAGCCGGGCGAGGGCGTCCTCGAAATGCACCCCAACGGCTACGGCTTTCTGCGAAGCCCGGCAAACAACTATTCCCGCGAGCGGACCGATCCGTTCGTTCCCGCCCAGATGATCGATCGCTTCCGGCTCCGTGAGGGCGTGCTCGTCAAGGGCAAGGTTCAGCAGGGCCGCCGGCAGCAGGGGCCACGGGTGCGCGAGATCGACGAAGTTGAAGGGATGTCGCCCGAGCAGTATGCCGAGACTAAGACCTTCGACCAGTTGACGCCGATCAACCCCGAAGACTGGCTGCGGCTGGAGACCGAGCAGCAGCCCCTGACCACCCGGATCATGGATCTGCTGACGCCCCTGGGAAAGGGGCAGCGGGCGTTGATCGTGGCCCCGCCGCGGACCGGCAAGACGGTGCTGCTGCAGCAGGTCTCGCAGGCGGTTTCCACGAATCACCCTGAGCTGTCGTTGGTGATGCTGCTGGTCGACGAGCGGCCGGAAGAGGTGACCGACATGCGACGGTCGGTCCAGGGGGAGGTGGTTGCCAGTAGTCTCGACTGTGACGTCGAGAGCCATGTGCGGCTGTCGCAACTGGTGATCGAACGCTGCAAGCGGATGGCCGAGGCCGGCAAGGATGTCTTCCTGCTGATGGACTCGATCACCCGGATGGCCCGAGCCTTCAATAAATGGGTGGGCAACACCGGCCGCACGATGTCGGGTGGCGTCGACATCAAAGCCCTCGACATTCCCAAAAAGCTTTTCGCCACCGCCCGCGTGTTCGAAGAGGGTGGCTCGCTGACGATCGTGGCCACGGCCCTCATCGACACCGGCAGCCGGATGGACGAGCTGATCTTTCAGGAGTTCAAGGGCACCGGCAACATGGAACTGGTACTCGACCGCAAACTGGCCGACCGCCGGGTCTGGCCGGCAATCGATATCTCACAGTCGGGCACCCGCCGCGAGGAAAAGCTGCTTGACCCCGACACACTGCACGCGGTCAACATGCTGCGGCGGACGCTCTCGAGCATGCATCACGTCGATGCGATGGAGCAATTGACCAAGCAGTTGGCCAAGTTCAAGAGCAACCGTGAGTTCATCGCGCTGATCGCCAGTTCACGGGCCAATGACTGATCCGGTGGCCCTCCAGCGTTTGCTGCACTCCTGACGTCTTCTCAAAGCCGGGGGCCGACCCTGGTTTTTTGACACCTCGTGAAGGGGCTTCGTATACTCGTCGTTAACGGCGTGGTGAATTCGTGATTCGAATCATTCCAGCCCCCGCCACTGCCGACCTTTCCTGGAGATTCATTCATGACGCCCTACGCTTCGCTGGCCGATGACATGTATGTCAATGTCAACCTGGCCACGGAGATGGAGTTGCCGGGGCAGCGAGACACAGTTCTCCACTTCTTTGAGTGCATCCAGAAAAAGTATCCGTCGATGCGGAAGTTCCATGCCCGGGACCGGCGTGACTTCGTGCTCGAGGAAGACAAAGAGCAGGGCCGCTACCGTTGGGTGGCGGTGGAGTCGCGGAGGCTCTGCTCAGGGCAGGTGAATCCGGGCAGCATCGACGAGGCGCTCGACCAGCACCGGCTGCTGATGGACCTGGCACCGGCACTGCTGTCGGTCAGCCCGCTCGACTGCGAGGCGCTCGATGTTCTCTTTGGCTTTGACTTCGCTTTTCGCGGCAATCACAACGCGCTGCTGGCCGAGGCGCTCGGCCCCGGCCCGGCGTTTGAGGGCGTTGGCGACATCCCCGGCAGCCGGGTCATCAACTTTGAGCCGTCACTGACGATTGCCGTTGATGAGGACTGTCGCACCCAGGTGCGGGTCAGCACGGAAACCCGGACCAATGCCTTTCAGGTACGGACAGGCGAGTTTGTCGAAGAGCAGCTCAGCGTCTATGTCACCGCCCGCCAGTACGGCAGCCTTGATGCGGGCGTGAGCTACGTCGATGCGATCGACCGGCTGGCGGGGCTGGCCCAAGACGTGGTCGACAGCTGCGTGGTCGAGCAGATTCTGCGGCCGCTGGCCCGGACGATTTCTCTGAAGTGAGCCGGCCGCAAGCCAGTGGCTTGTCGTCGGAATGGCCGCCGAAAGGTCTTTCCCGATGAGGAGTTGTGTCCGCTTGCCCGACGAGCACCGGCAGGGTCTATTGCAACCATGATCCGTCCAGTCGATCCCGCCGATTCCGCCACCGTGCTTTCGACCCAGGTTTATGAGGTGACGACACCGGGCCGTCTTCACTTTGGCATGCTCTCGTTTGGGCAGCCCTACGGCCGCTCGTTCGGCGGGCTGGGGGCGATGATCGCCGGCTGTGGCGTACGGGTTCGGCTGCGGCGGGCGACGAGCTTTTCGGCCGTCAGCCATGTCGGTGAGCGGGCCATCGGTGTCGCCCAGCGGTGCGCTGCTGCCTGGGGGCTTGATGAGCACTCGGGCTGTGAAATCGAGGTGATGGAGATTCCCCGGCAGCATATCGGGCTCGGTACCGGTACTCAGTTGGCACTCGCGATCGCCGCCGGCATGCAGCGGCTGTATGTCGAGGGCTCGGGCCGGCCTGAGCAGACCTATACCGCCAAGGATGCTGCGGCCCTGGCCCAGGCGGCGGGCCGCGGCCTCCGGTCGAGCGTCGGCGTCTATGGCTTTGGTGCCGGCGGCATGATTCTCGAGGCGGGTAAACTGCAGGGTGAGGCGATCGCCCCGCTCGTCTCCCGGGCGGCGCTGCCTGAGGCCTGGCGGGTGGTGCTATTCGTGCAGCGGGAGGCTGAGGGACTGCATGGCGATGCCGAGCGGACCGCCTTCGCCGGGCTTGAGCGGGTGCCGCTGGAACTGACCGCTGAACTGACCAGGCTGGCCGTCATGGAAATTCTGCCTGCCGCGATCGCGGCCCGGTTCATCGATTTCGCTGCAGCCATCACGGCCTATGGCAAGCTGGCGGGCAAGCCCTTCGAGCGGGCCTCTTCGCGGCTGCCCTATGCCGCGGCGACCGGCCGGCTGTTTGAATGGCTCGACCTGCAGGGCGTGCAGGGATATGCCCAGAGCAGCTGGGGGCCAGCCGTGGTGGCGGTCTGTGAGTCAGCACTGGCGGCCGAGTCGTTACTGGCGGCGGCCGAAGCGGCCGGGCTCTCCGAGCAGCACGAGATTCGCATCGCCGGCTTCGACAATCGCGGCGCCGTGCTGCGGGATGTCAGCGACGAATCGACACCTGGCTGAGGTTCACTGCTGGCCGCGGCGTGTGCAGCCGGCTCAGCCGACCGGCAGGCCGTAATCGGCCAGCAGGCGATGCAGCCGGGCGGCCGGCTCGGCCGCCAGCGGAACCAGCGGCAGGCGAACCTCACCGGTGTCGCGGCCAACCATCTTCAGGGCCGCCTTGATCGGAATCGGATTACTGGCCAACCCGAGCAGGTCGCGGCCCAGGCTGAAGAGTTTCGCGTGCAGCCGGCGGGCCTCGACCAGGTTGCCGGCATCGAAGGCATCGACAAGCGCCTTCATATCGGCCGGCACCAGATTGCCCACCACAGAGACCACCCCCCGGCCACCGACAGCGAGCAGGGGCAACGTCATGCTGTCGTCTCCGGAGAGTACCGTCAGGTCGGTGCCGGCAAGCACCTGCGAGGCCTGATCCATCGACCCGGTCGCCTCCTTGACCATCGCAATGCCGGGGAGTTCGGCGAGCCGCAGGATCGTTTCAGGCTCGATATTGCGGCCGGTGCGGCCCGGAATGTTGTAGATGCAGATCGGAATCGCCACCGCCTCGGCGAGCGCCTTGAAGTGCTCGTAAAGCCCCTCCTGGGTCGGCCGGTTGTAGTAGGGACCGACCACCAGGGCGGCATCGGCTCCCGCCCGCTCGGCATATTTTGTCAGTCGGATCGCCTCAGCGGTGGAATTGCTACCGGTTCCGGGCATCACCAGAATTTTTCCGGCTGCTGCCTGAACGCTTTCGGCAATCACCTGTTCGTGTTCATCGTGCGAGAGGGTGGGGGACTCGCCGGTGGTGCCGACCGGGCAGATTGCCGTCACCCCCGCCTCAACCTGAAAACCGATCTGCTCGTGCAGTCGTGGCACATCGACGGCACCGTCGCGAAACGGTGTCACGATGGCGACGGAAAGACCGGCAAAGCGTTCGGCACGGGTGGGCATCGGAAGTCCTTCTGGCTGTGAGCACGAAGCCGGCACCGGAATCGCCCGGCCCGACTGGGCGATTCCTCAACCGCCAGCCCGAGAATACGGCTTTCCCGAAAACCTCGCAAAGGGTGGCCGGAAAGCTGGGCCGTTGCTGTCCCGATTTTGTGTCGTGGCGGTCGCAGGGTAGGCTCCGCGCCAGCCATGACTGCCGATCACGACCAGCCACCGGAACGTTTTCAGCCGGGTCCGGCGACAGCGGTTCCTCCCGCAGCTGCTGAGGCCGCTGGCCGGCTGCTTGCCGCCGGCTTGGGCCGCAGCGGGTTTCCAGAGGCCCGGCCCCGGCTGGGGGTGATTCTGGGAACGGGGCTGGGGGGACTGATTGAGCGGCTTGAAGGTGAGCAGTCGGTACCCGGCAACCAGCTTGGCTGGCTGCCGCGGGCCACCGCCCTGGGCCATGCCGGCCGGGTTGCCTGGGGACACTGTGACGGCCGCTGTGTCGTCATGCTGCAGGGCCGAGTTCACCGTTACGAAGGGCACCCGGCTGAGTTGCTGACACGCGGGGTTGAACTACTCGCCGCGGTCGGGGTGGACCGGCTACTGGTGACGAACGCTGCCGGCGGGATTGCCAATGGTCTCACCGTCGGGGAGATCGTTGTGCTGGAAGATCATGTCGATCTCGTCCGGGGCCGCTGGCTGGCTGCAGCACCGACGCGGCAGGGTTCGCCGACCTGCTATGACGAGGCCCTTTCCCGAGCAGCCGTCATCGCTGCCGGTCGGGCAGGAGCCTTGTGCCGCCGCGGCATCTATGCCTACATGCTCGGCCCCAGCTACGAGACCCGGGCAGAGTACCGCATGCTCCGCCGCTTCGGGGTCGATGTGGTCGGTATGTCAACGGTGCCGGAAGTGGTGCTGGCCCGGCACCGCGGCATGCAGGTGGTGGCGGCGTCGGTGGTCACCAACATCGCCCGGCCTGACCGGGCCATGGATGACGCCGCGACTGACGGCGAGGAAGTCTGCCGGGCCGCCGCCACGGCCGCGGATGGCATCTGGGCGATCATTCGCCAGCTGCTGCGGTAGTGCATCCCGGTAGTGCTCGGCTTACGTAATACAAGCCGTTGGCGTTCAAGCTGGAAGCCGGGAGCAGGAGCGACCGGACCGGCCGCACGTTTGACGAACCCTTGGGGGGGCGCAGCTCGGTGGGATTGCTGCTCTCCCTAGGTTGCGACCACACGAGAATTCTCGCTTCTCAGGTGGTCTCGTTTCAGGGGGGCAGGTCAGGACGCCGACCCCACGTGCGGTGGCGAAGGCAGGATGGCGGCCAGACGGACGGCGAAGAACGGTCGCCGACAATGACCGCAGAATGCCCCTTCGTGAGGACGTGCCTAACGGCTCGGCGGTGGCTGGTGGCGGGCGTGAAGGTCGAGAAGTGGCTTCATGTCGAGGGTGTCGGCGGCGCGAAGGCAGGCAATGTATTCCGGGCGAATCGGGCTCTCGCCTCCGAGGTCTGCCGGCCATTCAACGATGGGGCAATCGTGAATCCGCAGCCAGATGTTCGAGAGCATCCGCGACCAGCGGCCGTTGCCATTGCGGAAGGGATGGATCTGCACCGCCCGGTGATGGATGAGAACTGCCTGCTCGAGGACGCTCGGCAGGTAGGGTTCACGACCGCGAATATCGTCGCAGAGTTGCGCAAGGTGTTCGCCGATGGAGGCCGGGTCGCTGCCCAGTGACAAAGGCCTGTCGCGGATCTGGCCGGCCCAGGCCCAGACGTCACCGAACATCTCGCCGTGGAGCCGCAGCATCCAGCCAAAGTCGAACGTCGCCACTTTACGAGACGGAACGGCGACGAGGTACCGGATGACGGCCCGTCGAATGTTTTCGGCTTCGGCGACAGCGAGTTGGCTGCGGGTGCGGATGTGGCGTTTCCGCAGGCCGTCGAAATCCGTGAGCGGCGTTTCCCCGTCGGTGGACATGGCTCAGTCGGCCCAGAGGGTCTTGCCGCCGGCCGCCCGCAGCTCCCGGGCGGTGCGGTCGACCATGGCCTCGAACTGATGCCTCGACAGACCCTGTGCCTCGAGGGCCGAGGTCGCCTGCACAAGAGCCGCAACCCGCCGGGCCTTGGTGTTGGCGGCTCGGCGTACCAGCGAATCGACCGAGTGCCGGGAGCGCACCCCAACCTGCATTCCCAGGGCATCGGCGACAGCGCACACGCGGCCTACCGCCACGGTTGGATCGCCCCGGAGGACTCGCGCTGCTGTCGCCGTGGAAACACCGCTCCGCTTGGCGAGTTGCGGGATCGTCATCCGCAGTTCTTTCCGGCGTTCATCGAGGTGCAAGGACGGCGAACGAAAAGTGGCTGCCATGACAGACCTCAGAATAGAGCCGTAAAAGATTTGAAATCACAATCAATAATATCGTATGCGATACGAATAAGATGCAGAAAAGCTTTTTTAAACGTAAAAATCGCAAAATCCTTGTATTTCGACACGGATTGTCCGGCCAGCTAAAGAACGCAGACTGAGGTGCCCTTGGTTTTGGGGGCCACGCGACTGCTTATGTCAGCAGGGGAGAGGCTTGCGTGAGTGCCGTTGACTGTCCTATTCCTGAGCGTCGAGTTGGGCCCATTCCATCTCGCCGGGCGTTCGTTCCTGCCGTCCCGGCCTCCACCCACTCGACGGCAACTTCGCTCGATTGGCATGGACCCGCCCCGCTCCCACTGATGTTCACACAAGCACGGGAAGCCGGGAGCGGGAGCGACCGGACCGGCCGCACGTTTGACGAACCCCTGAGGATTGGGAGCCGCTCGGGGTCGCCCGGCTCCTCTCGCTGGACGTTCGCGTCGGCCTTCCGGGCCTCCGTTCACTGCACGTCCGCTGCGCTCCGCCATCCGGGCTGCGCTTGCTTCCGTAGCTCGCTCGAGGGCTCGGGCGAACCCTCGCTCGCCGCCGATATTGGCTGCTGGACGCGGGAAGCCGGGAGCGGGAGCGACCGGACTGGTGGCCCAATCAGTTTCGCTCGAGCGTTTCTAGGTCTACGTCGAACACCCGGACGCCGGCCCAGGTTTCGGCGTTGGCGGCGATGAACTGCTGGTGCCGTTCGGAGGTCTGGTAGGTGTCGTGGGCTTCGTGCGAATCGAAGACGAGTTCGAGGGCGACGTCGAAGGCTCGGTCATTGACCTGGCGGTCGTAGTCGGCCAGTCGGCCGACCGCAAACGAGACGCAGCCGGGGTGGCCGGTGAGGTGTTCACGGCAGGAGGCGACAAGGGCGGCGACAGCCTCGGCAGAACGATCCTTCAGGGTGAAGTAGACGGCATGGGAAAGCATGGAAAGATCCTGGTACGGGGAACAGAGACAACGAGCGGCCGGTCAGCCTGCTCAAACCGAAGAGCCCGATTCGGCACTGCGGGGCACCGCCGGGCCGATCACCTGCTCGACCTCGTTGTCGTCGAGCATCTCCCGGGCCTCGAGTTCGTTGGAAAGGGTGTCGAGCTTTTCACGGTTTTCCGAAAGCAGCTCCATGGCCCGGTCGGCTGCTGCCCCGAGGATGCGGGTGACCTCCTCATCGACCACCTGGGCGGTGTGTTCGCTGAAGTCCCGCTGTTCATAGACATCGCGACCAAGGAAGGGGTGCTCGTTGGAGGTCTGGCATGAGAGGGGACCGACCCGCTCACTCATGCCCCAATTGGAAACCATCTTGCGGGCCAGCCGTGTCGCCTGGGTCAGGTCGTTTTCGGCGCCTGCTGAGAACTCACCGAACACGAGCTTCTCGGCGGCCCGTCCGGCCAGGATGAAGGCCAGCCGGTTGGCCAGATCCGACTCGCCGATGTTCAGCCGGTCTTCCTCGGGCACCAACTGCGTCACGCCCAGCGCCCGGCCGCGAGGAATGATCGTCACCTTATGGAGTTTATCGACCCCCGGCAGCAGCCAGGCGGCCAACGCATGGCCCGCTTCGTGGTAGGCGGTCATTTTTTTCTCCCGCCCGGCCAGAACCTCTTCCCGCTTCGGTCCCATCAGGATCTTGTCACGGGCATAGTCAAAGTCGGAAGCATCCACCTTGTCCTTGTTCTGGCGGGTGGCCCACAGGGCCGCCTCGTTGACCAGGTTGCGAATGTCGGCACCAGTCAGGCCGACGGTGCCGTCTGCTTGCCGCTCAAGGTCAACGTCGTCGGCCAGCGGGACGTTCTTGGTGTGCACCTTGAACAGGGCGATCCGCGCCTTTTGGTTCGGCCGATCGACGGTGACATGCCGGTCGAACCGCCCGGGCCGCAACAGGGCCGGGTCGAGCACATCAGGCCGATTGGTTGCCGCCAACACGATCACCGACTCGGTCGGGCTGAAGCCGTCCATCTCGCTGAGGATCTGGTTGAGCGTCTGTTCGCGTTCGTCGTGACCGCCCCCAAGACCAGCACCACGCACACGGCCGACGGCGTCGATTTCGTCGATGAACAGGATCGCCGGAGCCGCATCTTTAGCCGTCTTGAACAGATCGCGAACCCGTGACGCGCCCACACCGACAAACATCTGAATGAATTCGCTGCCTGAAATGGAGAAGAAGGGCACCCCCGCCTCGCCCGCCGTTGCCCGGGCCAGCAGGGTCTTGCCCGTGCCGGGGGGGCCCATCAGCAGCACGCCCTTGGGCACCCGCCCGCCGAGCCGCTGGAACTTCTTGGGATCCTTCAGGAACTCGACGATCTCTTTCAGGTCTTCCTTCACGCCTTCCAGGCCGGCGACGTCGGCAAAGGTGGCCTGCTTGTCATCAGGTGAGAATCGCTTGGCAGGCGACTTGGTGAAGCTGCCGAGAAAGCCCGAGCCGCCGAGTGGGTCGCGGGCCCGGCGAAGCGACACCCAGAAAGCGGCCATCAGCAGCAGCGGCACCAGCAGGTAGATGCCCAGCAAGAACCCGGTGCCATCGGTCGGCTGCCGGACGGTCGTACGGACGTTGTGCTCCAGCAGCAGCGTGTCGAGGCCATCGCCGACGAGATAGCGAGAAACCTCAACGGCGAACACGCTCGACTCGTCGGCCCCGGGAATCCGCTCGGCTGCCGGCGGTTTTTTAAAACTGCCTCGGATCGTGTCCCCCACGATCTCGACGCTGCCGACGTTGTCGGCCTCGACCTCGCGAATGAACTGGTCATAGCTGATCGTCAACGGCCCGCCGGTCTGCCCCCGCAGAAAGACGGTCACGAACGCGACCCCGAGCAGCACCAGCAGAATGACAGCCGGCCCTCCGAACGGTTTGCCGAACAGCTGCGGGCCGGCGTTGGGGGGTGTGGGGCGTTTGGCCGGTCCCGGCGTCGGCGCGGTGGTCATCAGGCGGCAGTCCTCTCGGGAAGTTCCAGAAACAGCTGGGGGAAACGATTGGTCGCGGTCCGCAAGCGGTGTTATCGCGACACACCAGTTTAGCAGGCTATAACCAGAGCGGGACGCCCCCTCGGCTACGGCTCCGCTGCACGAGCGCTACAGTGGTTTCATCGAGATTGACGGAAACTGATCGGGAGTGAAATGGCCGATGCCTCGCGACAGCCGCCGATCAGGGGCCATGGCGTGGTGGCGATCATCCGCCGGGAGGACCTGTTTCTGGCGATTCGCCGGGGGCCGACGCTGCGGGCGGGCGGCCGGGTCTGTTTTCCGGGCGGGCACATTGAGCCGGGGGAGGCCGATCACGAGGCTGTGATCCGCGAGTGTCAGGAAGAACTGTCGATCGGGGTGACACCGCTGGATCGGGTCTGGCAGAGCGTCACGGCCTGGGGCACTGCGCTGGCATGGTGGACCGTGACGGTCAGTGAGCCGATCGAGCCGGTGCCACACCCGGTAGAGGTCGCTGAGATCTTCTGGCTCCGGCTCGACGAACTGGCTGCTCATCCCGATCTGCTCGAGGGGAACCGTGAGTTCCTCAGCGGCATTCGAGCTGGCACGATCCAGCTGTGAGGCCTCTTCCAGCGGTTTTTCGTAAGCCGGCTTTGGAGAGCCGGGGTTGCCCATGCCATCTCGTCGGCCGATCGCTGCGGGCATCCTGCCCTTCGCTCACTCGACGGAAACTTCACTTCGCGATCCCGGCTGCGTTCAGTTTCCGACGCCGCTCGATTGGCATTGGCAACCCCTCCCGCATCCTCCGAGACATAAAGATCAATCGGCAGCCGAATCATCGGCTGCCGGCGGCAGGGGCGGGAAGTCATCGGGCAGCACCTGGTCAAGCTGCAGCCCCTTGGTGACTTGTGGGGGCGGCAGCCGCGGCGGGTTGGCCGCCTGCTCAAGCAGCTGCCGAAAGCGGTTGGGGCGGTCGGTCGCGGGAACTGCTCCAGCTGGCGGCGCAGGCGATGCCTGAGCCTGCTGTGAGTGGGTTTGGGGGCGGGGACCGGCGGGCTGCTCAAAGCTTGCCGGAGTCACCCGTTCGGCGACAGCTTGCTTGTCGCTAGCCGCCTGCGGTGCAGAAGCTGGTGGCGGCGTGAATGCCGCCAGCCAGGTGGCCAGCAGTTGCCGCTCACGAACCGACAGCAGGCCTCCAGCCGGCCGACCGGGCAGCATATCGGGCGGGTGGTTCCGCAGCACCGCTTGCAGGAATCGCCGGTCGCCACCCTTGCTCGCGACCGCCTTCCTGAGCTGCTGCAGATTGACGAGGGTGGTGGGCCGATCGATCCGGCCTCTGGTCGGCCCGCGGGTCAGCTGAAGCTGGGCAGACGCTGGACCGCCATGGCAGGCCCCGGCGGCGCAGCGATTGAGTAAGAGTGGCTGAATGGCTCGGGTGAAGCTGGCCAGGCCCGCAGGATCTGTCAGCGGGGCCTGAGCACCGCCATCTGCCGCCGGTGATGCAACCGGCACCGCGGCGGCTACCAGGCAGACGAGCGTGATCTGGAGGGGCAGACAGCGGAGCGGCATGAGCGATTTGGCCTGAGAAACTTCGGGCGGGGGACGGTAGTCCGTTTCCTTGCTCCACCGCAACCGGAGCCGCGAGCGACACCGGGGCGGATAGCTCAGATGGTCTGGCGGCCGTGGGGCGGGCAGGGTACAAGGGCAATACACGCGAGGGTTGTGTTGCACCGCCGTGCGGTCCCCCGCGCACCATCCGAACAACGATGAGGAAAATCGAATGGAGCGGACATTCGTCATGTTCAAGCCCGACTGCATTGAGCGGGGGCTGCTGACCAAGGTCATGAGCCGGTTCGAGGACAAAGGCCTGCGGCTGGTGGCCCTCAAACTGCTGCGGGTGACGCCTGAACTGGCCAAGCAGCATTACGCCGAGCACGTCGAAAAACCGTTCTATCCGAGCCTCGAGTCGTTCATCACGGCCGCCCCGGTCGTGGCGGCGATCTACGAGGGCCTCGAGGTGGTCCGCGTCGTCCGCGACATGCTCGGGGCGACCAGCGGCCTGAAGGCAGCGGCCGGCACGATCCGCGGCGACTTCTCCGCCAGCCGCCAGATGAATTTGGTGCATGCGTCCGACTCAGCTGAGTCAGCGGCCCGTGAGATCGGCATCTACTTCAGTGAGGCCGAGATCGTCGCCTGGCAGCCCCGCGTGGACGACATGCTGCGGGCAGGGGATGAGGGGTAGGGAGCACCGAGTTCCCTTGAAGGCGGTCTACTTGCTCCGAAGAGCGACCGTGACCTGGCCGCCCGTCGGCGGGACAGTCACCACCGCGTCAGAGGTGTCCTGAGACCCATACCGAATCGGGATCAGGCTCTTCGGAGGAATGATTTTCCCGGGTCTCGGCTCTTCTCCAAAACCGTCCGTGGCGGTCACGACTGCCGTGTAGTCACCGGGGCTGAGCACCAGTTCGAAGCTGCCATCGGTTCTGTCGAGTGCGTTTCCCGCCACCTCTGAGCCCTCTCGGGCAACGAAGGTGATTGAAAAGATCCCCTCGCCGGCGAATGACAACGGCTGGCCATCGACCGTGACGGTGCCGTAGATCTTCGTCTTTCCCGCCGGTAGCTGTTTGCCGCACCCGGACTGCACGACAAGCAGCAGGGCGAGGCAGGCCCCGAAAAACGCCCGCAGCCGTGCGGAAAACGAGGTTGAACAGAAGTGGGTGGTCATTGAGTGGATCCTGTGAAAGGCTGTCGCGAGCGGTCGGGCCCATCCCGCCATGCGGAGGAACCTGCTCTGAGTTGAGTGGCCTCCTATGGCTTGGCCGGATTCCCGTCGGCCCGATCACCGAGGTACTGATAGGTCACGTACTCGATGTCCTCGTTAAGAAAGGTGACTGCCCCGTCAGCCATGCAAAAGGCGGCCCCACCGGGGTGATAGCTGGCCGCCCCGCTATTGAGTGTGCGGGCATTGTTCCCGTCGTCGGCCTCGTTGATGCTTGAGCTGTTGATTCGCAGCCCGGTCGGGACGCCCTGCCCAAACAAATTGAAAATGCCACGATGCGTCAGGAGTTCAACTCTTGTTTCACACAGCATGAAGGTAGAGGAGAGACCGTCAGTGATTTCGTGGAAAGCAATCTGGGTGTCGGCCAGAGGATGAAACAGGCCGGGTGTTTCTGACTTCCCGTACCCCCACCAACTACCAACCGGATTTTTGCAGCAATAGCTGGGTGGGTTGGCCGGGCAGTCGGCGGGCTTGATGTGGAAGCCGGCCGGGCCGAGCGAGGGGGCGTAGGAGGTGCCGCCGGTGAGTTGGTTGCTATTGAAGGGCGAAAATGCTGATCCTTTGATTGTTTTCTTGCTAGCGGCGTAAGGGTTTGACGGGCACATTTGGATCGGCCAAGTGCTTCCGCCAAACAACCAATAGTTCGAGTCCGCCCCATTTGAGCTGTCCGTCATTGACTTTGAGGCGTCGTACTTGCCGGCGATGTCATTGCGTTCAATGAACGGCATCAGGTCGACCATCCAGGTCTTGGCGTTGGGGTGGGAACTTGCCCCGTTAGCCGCGGTAAAATTCCAGCTTGCTGCCGGCAGCTTCTTGTTGACGTCGTTGAACATGTGCATCCCCAACCCAAGTTGCTTGAGCTTGTTGATGCAGGACGCCCGCCGAGCAGCCTCGCGGGCCTGCTGAACGGCCGGCAGCAGCAGGCCAACAAGGACGCCGATGATGGCGATCACAACAAGAAGTTCGATGAGGGTAAAACCGTGTAGGGGCCGGAAGGAGGGTGTACCCTCCTTCAAAGTGTGAAGTTGTTTTCGACCCCTGACACGGAGTTTACGACCATG